>JAFIHK010000007.1 GCA_017848635.1 Bacteroidales bacterium
CGAATCTTTCGAAGCCGACAGGGCAGATCTTATTCTTGAGATACCTGCCGGGTTTGAAAGGGACCTTATGAGAGAGAGCCGCGCAGGAACTATGGTTGAGGCAAATACGGTGAATGCTACAAAGGGTAGTATAGGTTCCTCATATCTGCTCGCGGTCATCGAAGACTTTAACAGAGAGATACTCAAGTCACCTGCTGCAACGGCCTCCGGGGTCGAAGTTATAACGAAGAGCAGGTTCAATCCGAAAATGGATTATAAGATATTTATGGTTCCTGCTATGATGGTCATGATGGTAACTATTATCTGCGGATTTTTCCCGGCGTTGAATATAGTCACCGAAAAGGAGAAGGGGACAATTGAACAGATTAATGTTACTCCACTCCGCAGCCGTCAGTTTATAATAGGGAAACTCATACCATACTGGATAATAGGACTTTTTGTCCTTACAATCACAATTATTTTG
Source organism: Bacteroidales bacterium (assembly GCA_017848635.1). Lineage (GTDB taxonomy): Bacteria > Bacteroidota > Bacteroidia > Bacteroidales > UBA932 > JAFIHK01. The sequence continues at coordinate 464 of JAFIHK010000007.1, forward strand.
GCCAAGTTGTTTTACAACATTGTTCCGGAGGGAAATCTCGCAATTTTATACCTTTTTGCTGTTGTTTATATTTTTGTCGTCTCGGGAATGGGCCTGATAATCTCCAACTACTCCTCAACGATGCAGCAGGCGATGTTCGTGATGTACTTTTTTATTATGATCCTGATCCTTATGAGCGGACTGTTTACACCTATCGAGAGTATGCCTTTATGGGCGAAACTAATTACATATCTTAATCCTTTGAGGTACTTTGTTGAGGTTGTAAGGGCTATATACATAAAAGGATCTGCCCTGAGCTCGGTTTTGAATCAATTGTGGACTTTAATTATCTTTGCCGCACTCCTTAACTCCTGGGCAATCCTTAGCTACAGGAAAAAGAGTTAAATATCAGGCAGATGAATATAATTACATCGTCAACGATTCTCAGCTGGGTAGCCGAAGAGAATCCAAGTATAATTCCTGTACTTGCGCGACTTGGGATAACCGAAGGTCTCGGAGAGATGTCGGTTAGAGAGTTATGTCAGAAGAGTACAACTAATGAGGAGTCTCTTATACTCATTATCAATCTCTATTTAAACAGGGATTACAGTCCATATATCGCACTTGGCAGGTCGGAGTTTGACTTCATTAAAACCTATTTCGACTCTACATTAATGTTTTACAGAAGAGTTCAGATTCCGAATATTGAAACTCACCTCAATGCCTTTATCTCAAAAAGCGAGGAGTCATCCGCTATCAAGATGATAGAGGAGCTCTTTGTGAAATTCAAGGAGATGTTCCTCGCAGGGAACAGATATGAGTCGGAGTTGCTCTCCGATATAAAAAACATAATGATTCGCCATCTGACCGGGCGATTCAACACCAACTTATACTACGCTGTCATATACTCTCTTCACAGTATGATCTCCGATATGGATGCACACGAGAGAATCCGTAAGTTATTGCTTGAAAATCTGGTAGATTCTTCTGGAAAGAGAGAGATTAGAGAAACAATAAAAAAGAGCCCCGGGGGGCTCTCTTCAAGGGAAACAGATGTTTTACGACTGATCGCCAAGGGGATGCTCAATAAGGAGATTGCCTCAGAGCTCTCAATCAGCTTTAACACAGTTCTCTCTCACAGGAAAAACATTGTTTCCAAATTAGGAATAAAAAGCGTGTCAGGGCTTACTTTATACGCATATATCAGCGGTCTTGTCTCTTCAGAAGAGATTCAACATTAATACTCAGATTGAAGAAAATTGTTGTTCCTTTTGTAAAGTATGAGTTGAATGAGATCTCTTTTGGCTTATAGTTGAAGATATTATTCACACCAGTGTAGAACGACACCCCTTTGTAGGGACTACCCTTTAAACCAATGTTGAAAATAGAGTAGGGTTTATTTCTAACTTCTGCATATTGGTATGTGTAGGAGTTTAGTGTATAGTATGTTACTCCGGATGCAAACTTAGAGTTTAGAATTATTGCATAATTACCTTTTAGTGCATCAAATCCATATTCAATACTTGCAACTGCAGAGTGAGGTCTTACCGAAGACTCATTCTTACCGCTAGCCTCATTAAGATCCTTAACGTATGAGTAATATCCTCTTAAAATCACATTTTTACCCATCTCCAGTTTGGCGTTTACATCTACTCCTGTAACAGTTGCTTTATCTACATTACTGTAGTAGATCGTGTCCTGCCCCTCATTCCATATAGTTGAAATCTTATCTTTTAACCGATTATGATATACACTGGCGGCAATATTGAAATTCCTTCTGTTATACTCTGCGGCAAAAGAGTAGTTGTTACTTGTTTCAGGTTTTAGATTTCGGTTCCCTATAAGTGTAAAGAGGTTCATATGACTCCAGTTTGTATATAGCTCTTTAAGCGATGGAGAGCGGAATCCTCCGGCATATCCTGCCCTGAATGTCAAACCCCCGATTTTGTACATTGCAGAGAGTTTCGGAGTGATGTTCGTTCCGAACTCCGAATGCCCTTCTATCCTAAGCCCCCCCTGAACACTTACCGCTTCGCTAATTTTGTAGTCATCCTGAACATAAAGGGCGCCGGATTCCGCACTCTCAGAGCCACCTGCACTGAACTGATAGGTCAGGAGCTTCTCTCCGTAAAATTCAATACCTGTTGTTATAGAGTTATTTTTAAGACCTGTATAGAAGTAATTGAGACGTACATTGTTTATCTCATTATTGTAATTCTTATCTTTCTCTTTTGTGTCGAGAGGCATATCAAACTTGGTGTAGTTGTCATAGTTGTAACTCAACTCGAAAATGCTAGTTTTAAATGGCTTATACTGGCTCTTGAATATAACACCGGCATCTTCATACACATCGTGAGTAGTGGCGTTGCCTTCGTTATATCTCTCGTGGGTATAGTATGAACCCTTTACAGATGCATTGAATTTGGCAGAGTTGAAGGATAATTTGAGATCGGTAGCTAAATTATCGTAACCCTCCACCTCAAAATCCTTGACACTTCCCGATGAGTAGTCATCTATAAAATATTTATTCTTTTTTCTAAGAACAATATTTCCATCGGCACTAAATTTCCCGATAACACTACCCAGGTTGAGTGAGTATTTGCTCTCACCCTCTCCGTTGAAGTTAATTCCTGCGGTGGCAGAGAGTGGCTCGGTACTCTTTTTTGTAATTATATTGATCACACCTGCAATTGCACCCGATCCGTAGAGTGTGGACATAGCTCCCTTAATAATCTCAATTTTTTCTATATTCTCCAGGTTAATCCTGTTAAAATCGGGGTTACTTCTTGAGGTCTCTGCGGCAATCCTCTCACCGTCAATGCGTATCAGAATGTAATTGGCTCCCATCCCCTGGAAGGTAATATTATTTGTAACCCCCTCTGTTTGTGTGAATTCAAGACCAGGGACCTCATTCTCCAACAAAGATATCAGAGTTTGTCCGCTGTTGCGTTTAATAATCTCACGGCTTATAACTCTAGTTACTACGGGAACATCCTTTATGGGTTTAGGAATTCTTGACGATGTAATAACTATTTCGTCAAGCTTATAGTTTTTTGAAACAGGAATGGTATCTTTTGCAAGAGTATAACTCTGCCCAAAAAGTAATAGTGAAGATAAAAAAGAAAGCAGAATCATTTTTTGGAAATTTTAATTTGCCGCAAAATAACTCTGCTTCCGAAAAATGTGCAATCGCTATTTGTAGTGATTTTTTTAGAAAATATAGTTCAGTCCAAGGTTGAAACCACTGCTACCATCCTGTTTATTAAATGGTCTGCCAATTTCAGCAGAGATGACAAAGTTTTTACTCATTACTGCCTTTATACCGAGTCCGGCGCTCCAGTGTATCTTCTCCCTCTTTAGGCTGTCATATATAACTGTACTCGGTATGTTATTGTTGGGATTAACATCGAGGTGGTTGCTCAACTCATAAAGATGAGAGTAAGCAGGATAATTCTCTGTCACCTTGCCGGCATCAATAAATGGATTTGCAACCAGGTACCAATCCTGTCCGAAGAAACGGAAGTTACAGAAACGGTAACGGAACTCCGCATTTGCTAGCGCCACACCATTACCTACAATTCTGTTTCTAAGTACTCCCCTTATCGTATTGATTCCGCCCAATCCCTCCGATGTAATCTGTTTAAAATATAGCGTTGTAATATTCTGCAGGGCATAAAAAGGGATGTTTCCTCCGGTTCTGTTCTGATATCCTATCCTGTATGCAAAAGTTGCCTTGTCGCCACTAATTGGTATATATCCCCTGTGAATTATTGATATTCTTGAGTAGCCTCTGTTCCCGTCATTTTTAAAAGGGGGAGATGTTGAGAAGATCGCCTGTGTGAAAAATCCTCTGGTAGGATCTGACTCAAGGTTCCTGCTATCGTGAACCAATCCGAGCTTTAATTCAACAATCTGACCTCCGTTCTTTTCATCTGACGTAATCATCCCGTTAGAGCACATCTTCTCATATAGTGTTCCATCGTATTCAAGGTCGTTTTCGGCTGCCTCTATCTTGTAATTGTAGTAACCTAGCCCGAATGCCCATTTTAAATTTCCTTTTATTCTTCCCTGAAAATCGGTCGAGATTCTGAAAAGTTTTCTGTCCATTTTATAAAAAACCGAGGGCAGATCTTTATCATAATTACTTTTGTATCCGTTAAATCCGTAAAAATCGAGCATACGGTCGGTGAGGTATGAAATATCGATTGTCGATCTGAATCCCTCTTTTGGGCTCTCAGCATCGTAGAAAAGGTGGTATACCCCCGACCCTTTAGTATACCCCGAAACCTCCACGTTAAATTTTTGATTGTACTTTGGGTATGTGCTACCATCACCAAAATCAAAAAGATCGGCCAGGACTCCGTACTGGAACCCAAGATCGCTGGAATACCCTATTGCAGGGAGAACTCCTAGCATCCACCCCTTTTTGACGGTGTGGTGTATGGAGTCCTTTTGGATGTTTTGTGCTGCAATATTAATTGAGCAGAAAACCATAATGAGAGTTAATACTCTTTTCATATTTATAAATAAGTTAATAGTCCGGTTATTATAAAGCCCAAATAATTCCCGATCGCATACCCCGCCAGGCCGACTGTTAAGCCTGTAATAATGACGCTCTTATTGTTCATCGCCGACGCAATCAATGGTACAAACGGAGGAGAGTTGATTAATGCTACAGATGATACCACAACCGTATCGGCATCAAGTTTGAAAAAGCGTGAGAGAAATACTTGTAAAAAGAGCGATACGAAGATTGCAAAAATTATGTAAATCAGTACAAAAATGCCTCCTGCAAGGTCGAGTTTTGAGAGATTCGCCATTGAGGCAACAACAACGCTGAATATGTATACCAGATACATTCCGGAGTCGTAACTACCCTCTATGTTGCGTACTCTTTTTGAGAAAGAGGCTAATATTGAGAGTGTTGTGATCAGTAATATAACTACAACTATCTGATATTTTTTATCTGCCAAAAGCGAAATTACCCCTGAGAGTCCGAAAATGAGAGCAGCCAGTGCAATTGCAAATGAGAGCCTCTTCAAAAATAAAAAATCTCTAAACTTTCCATAAGGGTTGATTTCTGTCTCCTCCTCTATTTGGGTAACATCTTGCTGGATAGCTCCTTTGTTCAGATATTTACGAAACAATTTAATGCCTACTCCAAGTAAAAAAGTTAGATATAGCAGAGAGACAAGCATATCGTAAGAGTGGACAACGATATATATCTCATTTGGCACATCGAGCATGAGCTTAAGAGCGGCAAGATTTGGAGTGCCACCTGTATATACGCCGGAGAGCAATCCGGCAATCTTCTCCATATTGGCTCCAAAAAGGCTGTCGTTTACAAGAGGTGAGAAGATAAAGTAGCCGGCGACTATAGAGATTGTTACAGAGAATATACCTGTAAGCAGAGTTATCAAAGCACTTCTTATATTCCACTCCCGGAAGTTACAGGAGAACAACATAAGAGGAATTGCAAGAGGGATAACTACAGATATAATCGTATCCCGAAGCGCATCGCTTTGTGAGCTCAAAAGACCAGAGTTGCCGACGATGATACCGATAATGTACAGAATAAGCACCGGCCCTATTTTTCTTAAAATACGGAATTTTTCACTTATCCTTATAACCAAAGCAGGTACAGCTAGATAGAATAGAAAAAGTAATACATTTTCCATAGCCGGAGTATTGTTATATTCTCCTATTAATGAAACAGTTCTGCCATCATGCACCTGGCTGAGCCTCCTCCGTTTGTCTCTATTACAGAGAGGTCTGGTGAGATAATCCTGCAGTGTTTCTCAATTGAAGAGATTTGCTCATCATCAAGAGAGTCAAATGCCCGCTGCGACATTATAAGTAGTTTTTCCCCATCCGAATTGGCTACCTCGAGCATATTTCCGGCGAACTCATCCATCTGCTCAAGTGAGATCTCAATTATCTCCTTACCCGATTCTTCAAGTGATTCAATTACCGCTACCCGCTGTTCGATATCGTATATGGCGTCAAGGCAGATGATTGCAATTTCGCTGCCGACCGACATCATTACGTTTGTGTGGTAAATCTCCCCGCCGCGTGAGTCTTTTGCGTCAAACAGCAGATAGTCATAATCCATTTTCTGGGCAAACTCTTCAAGAACCTCCTCCGAAGTTCTTGGAGATTTGCATGCATAGGCAATGTTATTAATTCTATCCAGAACCATGCTTCCCGTCCCCTCAAGGTAGAGTTCTCTCTCTTCCCAACCGGTAAGATCCAGAATATCAGATGACTTTACGACATTGCAAACAAGATCGATTACATCTTCCCTTCTTTCGGCTCTTCGGTTTTTTGCAAACATTGGGTATAGGACAACCTTTCCAGGGTGTGTGGAGAACCAGTTGTTGGGGAAAATTGAGTCCGGAGTTGGAGGTTCCTCATTATCGTAGACAACCTCCACCATTACATTGTTCTCTATAAGCAGCTTAACAAATGAATCAAATTCCTGAAGTGCCCTCTGCTGAACATCCCCCTCAAAACCCTTCACCTGAAATGCATTATTAACCGCAGTCTCTTCATTATATCCGAATGCGACAGGTCTTACCATAAGGATCCTGTCGGTAGTTTGTGCTCTCATTGCTCCAAAGATTTTACCGATTCGATAATTATTTTTACAGCTTCGGTTATTTGCTCTTCATTGATTATCAAAGGCGGAGCAAAACGGATAATGTGCCTGTGTGTAGGTTTTGCAAGCAGCCCGTTCTCGGCCATTTTTTCGCAAATATCCCAAGCCTCTTTTCCATTGTGGGGTTTGGTTACTATAGCATTAAGAAGCCCTGCTCCCCGTATCTCTTCAATAAATGGCGATTTGGCCTCGGTTAGAAGTCTCCTGAAGAGTATTCCCATCTTCTCCGCATTTTCTGCCAGCTTCTCTTCAAGCACAACCTCAATTGCACTCATGGCTACGGCACAGGCAAGAGGAGATCCGCCGAAAGTAGATCCGTGCTCACCCGGCTTTATGTTAAGCATAACTTCATCATCTGCCAGAACTGCAGATACCGGCATCAATCCTCCGGATAGGGCCTTGCCGAGAATTACGATATCGGGTCTGATATCCTCTCTCCAGCTGCAAAGCAATTTTCCGGTGCGTGCTATGCCTGTTTGTACCTCATCGGCAATCATTAAAACATTATATTTAGTGCACAGCTCCCTGCACTTTTTCAAATAACCGTCGGGAGGAATTACTACTCCGGCTTCACCCTGAATCGGCTCAAGCATAAATGCGGCAACATTTTCACCATATATCTTTAATATATCTTCCAGAGAATCTGCGCATCCAAAAGGGATTTTGATAAAACCCGGTGTGAGGGGGCCGTAGTGGTTATAGGCTGTAGGGTCTGTCGAAAGAGAGACCACCGAAATAGTCCTGCCGTGGAAATTTCCATCGCAGACTATTGTGATTGCCTTATCTTTCTGAATCCCCTTTTTGAGATAGGCCCATTTTCTTGCAAGTTTTAATGCAGATTCGACAGCCTCAGCTCCTGA
>JAFIHK010000068.1 GCA_017848635.1 Bacteroidales bacterium
AAATTTCTGTCATTATGAAAAGATCACGACGCATATTCACCTCCGAATTCAAAACCTGGGTAGTTTTGGTGGCTATTAAAGAACACAAATCTCCTAGCGAACTGGCAGAACAGTTTGAATAACACCCCAATCTGATTTCCATTTGGAAAAGAGAGTTTCTAGAAAATGCAGCAAGTGTTTTCAGTAAAGGGAATGAGGACAAAAAGTATATTCAAGACGCCGAAAAGGAAAAGGAAAAGTTAAGTACTCCCCAATATTAAACCACGGGCAATGGTTTTTAAGTTTATATTCTATGCTGCAAATTCATACCAATCAAATGGTGTAAGCCTATCCAGACTCTGATGAGTTCGCCTGTTATTATAGTAATCCATATATTCTATTAAGCCTTTGGTTAGGGCGTTACCGTCTTCAGCCGGCCAAATGTAAATATACTCTTGTTTAAGTGTTCTCCAAAATCTTTCAATATAAATGTTATCAAGTGCTCTACCTCTACCATCCATACTGATTGTTATTTGCTGCTCTTCTACATAGTCAACCCACAAAGGGCAGGTAAATTGCGAACCTTGGTCAGAATTTATTATCTCCGGCTTCCCATATTCGTTAATAGCTTGTTTGAGCACATTTAGCGAGTTTTCTGCACCAAGTGTATTAGAAAGACTCCAGTTGACAATATAACGGCTGTAAACATCAATAATTGCTATAACATAAAGGAAGCCCAGTGTCATTGGAATGTATGTAATATCAATACACCAAACCTGATTTGAATGGGTTATATCTAACCCTCTGAGTTTATAAGAATGAATGTATTTTGCCAACCCTAATTTGCTGAGATTTTTACTTGGATATATGGCCATAATCCCCATCTTTCGAAGAAGCCTTCGTACTCTCTTGGGACCAACCATAATGCCAAATGTCTTTATAAAATCAACCATGCTAATAACTCCTTTTGTTGGGCGTTTATGAAACTCTTTGTCAATTTTCAACATCTAATCTATATCTTCAACCCTTTCCTTAACAGGTTGATAATAAACAGAACTCCTGTTCAATCCAAGCAACTCACATTGTCTGCGAACACTAAGTCTATCCTTTGGAGATACTATTTTTTTGAGGACTTCAGTATCCCCAGTTTTTCTGAGGCCCTCTTGCAAAAATCCACCTCAACCTCCAATCTCCCTATCTTTTCATATAATGCCTGTTCTCGCTTTGATGCCTCCTCATCTGGTGCTTTTGTCGAAAAGATCTCAGGGCTGCGTGATAGAAACTCCCTCTTCCATGTCGATATCATCTGTGGGTGTATACCGAAGCGTTTAGACAACTCACTTAGCGTCTCTTGTTCCTTGATAGCCTCTATGGCTACTTGTGCCTTAAAGGCTGCACTGTGTTTTTTCCTGCTTGTGTTCATACGAGTTAAATTAATCATTTTATTAAATTTACCCTGTGGTCTGAATTTGCGGTAGTATTATAGTATTATAGTCAGCAAGGTTACAAAACAGCAGCCGGAGCATCGCACCTCGCCCCGCCGCCAGCTCCTGAACTGCCCTAATCTGCCGCAAATCTGCCAAACTGAACCTCAAATCACCCCCTGAACCCAACATCAAATACGCTGCACACAAAACAATCTGCCTTACAATTTACAAACCCGGAAAAATTGAAATAAAAAAAGAGCAGCCAAAATTGACTGCTCTTTCTATTAGTAGCGGAGACAGGACTCGAACCTGTGACCTTTGGGTTATGAGCCCAACGAGCTACCAACTGCTCCACTCCGCGGTTTAAGGAGTGCAAAGATAGGACAAATAATACTTGCGTCCAAATTTATTTTACAGCGCAGATACAAGCTCCTGCACTAAATCATTAGCAGACAGTAGTTTTTGCTCGCCGGAAATTAGATTCTTTAGAGAGACCTTTGACTCAGCCACCTCACTATCACCAACAATTGCGAGCCACTTGATGCCCTTCTTGTCGGCATAATCAAACTGCTTTTTAAGCTTTGTTTCATCGGGGTAAAGTTCGACAGAAACACCTGCCCTTCTTAGCTGGCTAACAATCGGCAACGAGAAATTAACCGCTGAGTCACCAAGATTGGTAAAGAGAACCTTTGTTCCGTTTACGGCAGTCTCAGGAAACTTATCAAGAGCCGATAGAACATCATATATTCTGTCGGCACCAAAGGATATTCCAACCCCGGAAACGCCCTTCAAACCAAAGATACCTGTCAGGTCATCATACCTTCCACCCCCGCAAATGCTTCCCATTTGAGTATCCAGCGCCTTCACCTCAAAAATTGCACCTGTATAGTAGTTAAGCCCCCTTGCAAGAGAGAGATCAAGTTCAACCTCACAGGATGGCGATGAACCGGCTATTAAAGAGAATAACCTGGCAACCTCTTCAACTCCCGTAAGCCCTACAGATGAAGAAGCGAGTAACTCTCTCATCTTTTCAATCTTTTCAGCTGTTGTACCCGAAAGGATAAGAACGGGCTCAATCATTGAGATCTCCGCATCTGTAAGAGACTTTTCTCTTAGTTCATCCTTTACTGCATCAAGCCCTATTTTGTCAATTTTATCAATGGCTACGGTAATATCGATAAGTTTCTCCGGTCTTCCGATAACTTCAGCAATTCCGGTAAGGATTTTCCGGTTATTGATCTTCACCTGAACTCTGATACCAAGTTTTGAGAAGACATCGTCCACAATCTGAACAAGCTCCAGCTCATTAATCAAAGAGTTGCTCCCAACAACATCCACATCGCATTGGTAAAACTCCCTGTAGCGACCCTTCTGAGGCCTGTCTGCCCTCCATACAGGCTGAATCTGATACCTCTTGAACGGAAATACAATCTCACTCTGATGCTGAACCACAAAGCGCGCAAAGGGAACGGTAAGGTCATATCTTAGCCCCTTTTCGCACACCTTAAGCGAAAGAGAGTTGCTGTTTGAAAGCATCTCGGGAGAGATACCCGAAAAGGCGTCACCCGAGTTGAGAACCTTAAAGAGAAGCTTATCCCCCTCCTCCCCATACTTTCCCAAAAGCGTAGAGAGATTCTCCATTGCCGGAGTCTCAATCGGTGAGTATCCATATTTCCCGAATACGCCTCTGATTGTATCGAATATGTAGTTTCTGCGGGCCATCTCAATTGGTCCGAAATCTCTTGTTCCCTTTGGTATCGAAGGTTTTTGTGCCATTTAATTTAGTCCTTTAATATATTCATCTATCTTTTTTGCAGCAGCCCTTCCCGAACCCATTGCCAGAATTACCGTTGCGGCGCCGGTCACGGCGTCGCCTCCGGCAAAGACTCCTGCTCTGGAAGTAGCTCCCCACTCATCTGCAACAATACAGTTGTACTTATTTGTATTAAGACCGGGCGTTGTCGAGGCTATCAGCGGATTTGGAGATGTTCCGAGAGACATAATAACAACATCCACCTCGAGGTCAAAATAGCTCCCCTCAACCGGAACAGGGCTACGACGCCCGCTCTGGTCAGGTTCTCCAAGCTCCATCCTTTGACATTTCACAGAGCGAACCCATCCCTTTTCATCGCCAAATATCTCAACCGGATTGGAGAGCATATGAAATGTAATCCCCTCCTCCTTGGCGTGATGAACCTCCTCTACCCTTGCAGGTAACTCCTTTTCGGTCCTTCTGTATATAATACTCACATCTGCCCCGAGCCTTAGCGCAGTTCGTGCGGCATCCATAGCCACATTTCCGCCTCCAACCACAGCAACCCTCTTCCCGACATATATTGGAGTATCATACTCCGGATCGAACGCTCTCATCAGATTGCTTCGGGTAAGGAACTCGTTGGCAGATACCACCCCGTTAAGGTTCTCACCGGGAATCCCCATAAACTTAGGAAGACCGGCGCCTGAACCGATAAAAACCGCCTTAAACCCCTCCTTGTCGAGCAGATTATCCACAGTAACGGTTCTGCCCACAAATACATTGGTCTCAATTTTTACTCCAAGATCACGAACCGAATTAATCTCATATTTCACGACCTCCTCCTTGGGGAGTCTGAACTCAGGGATACCATACTGTAATACCCCTCCCGGTTCGTGAAGTACCTCAAATATCGTAACATCATAGCCCATTTTTGCAAGGTCGGTTGCACAGGCAAGACCTGCAGGGCCACTACCCACAACAGCCACTTTTATTCCATTTGAAGGGAGCCTCTCTGTAAACTTTATCCCATCTTTGCGAGCCCTGTCGGCAACAAACCGTTCAAGTTTACCAATTGCAACCGGCTCCCCCTTTACACCCAGAATACAGGAACCCTCACATTGAGACTCCTGAGGGCAGACCCTTCCGCAAACAGCAGGCAGAGAGCTATCTGCTGCAATAATCCCTGCAGCTTTCGCAAAATTCCCCTGCTCCACCTCGTATATGAACTGAGGAACCTGAATTGAAACCGGGCAAGCCTTAACACAACCCGGGTTTTTACACCCAAGGCATCTGGATGCCTCAAGCATAGCCTCTTCATCATTATAGCCGTAACACACCTCCTCAAAATTTGAGGCTCTCAACTTTGGGTCCTGCTCTCTTACAGGAACTCTTGAAATTTTATTTCTCATACAGGCTATCAGTTTAATCCAATTTTACACTTATGATCGGCCTCCTCTTCAATTTTACGATACATACCCTGACGCCTCATTGCCTCGTCAAAATCGACCAGATAGGCATCAAACTCAGGACCATCCACGCAGGCAAACTTCGTCTTTCCCCCAACAGTTACACGACAAGCCCCACACATGCCGGTACCGTCAACCATCAGAGTATTCAGGCTCACAATAAGCGGAAGCCCGATCTCTTTAGCTGTTATGGTAGCAAATTTCATCATTATCATAGGCCCTATCGCCACACCCATATCGTACCTCTCCCCTTTCGAAGCCAGCTTTCTCATAACATCGGTCACAAGACCCTTCTCCCCGTAAGAACCGTCATCGGTACATATATACAGGTTCCTGCAGATGCTCCTCATCTCATTTTCAAGGATAAGAAGCGATGAGCTCTTCGCTCCGATTATAACGTCGACCTCTACACCCCGTGAGTGCAGATACTTTACCTGCGGATAGACAGGAGCTGTGCCCAGGCCACCGGCAATAAAGAGATATCTCTTTCCTGCCAGATCGCTGTCGCTCATATGTATAAACTCCGAAGGCTGACCGAGTGGTCCGGCAAAGTCGGTAAATGAATCCCCCTCATTAAGGTGGCATATCTGCCTGCTTGAGGCGCCAACAATCTGCGTAACAATTGTGACAGTACCCTCCTCTCTGTTGTAATCACAAACAGTAAGAGGAATCCTCTCTCCTTTATCATGAGTCCTGACGATCAAAAACTGCCCCGGTTGAGCAGATTTAGCCATTCTCGGAGCATCTACATCCATGAGGCATATTGTAGGTGTTAAAAACCTCTTTTTTACAATTTTATACATATCATTCCCGGAGAGTTAAAATCTGCCAAAATTATAACCTAATCTCTTTAATTTCAAAATTATTTCATCCAGTCTGTCATATAGCTTATCTCTCCTTAAATCCGAGACGCCCGGATGTATGAGAATAATCGCACCGTTCAGACCACTACTCTTCTCAAATGCAAAAAGTTTTTTCATCAACTCTTCGCTTGATTTATAACTCTTCATATCGGGAGTTGTGTAGTCGGCAGGAGTTGCAGTGCCCGGAGTGTAGTTGATCACCTCAAGCCCAAGAGAGTTAGCGGCAGAGCTGCTCTCCGAATTGTACCACTCATATGGGGGAAGGTACCACGGAGCATCCGAAGGCTCTATCCCGAATTTTGCCAGCTCCCTATAATTGAGATTCAGGTCAGAAATTACCGAATCTTTGGAGATAAGCGATTTCGAGCGCTTCTCCCAGGCAGCGTAGAGCAGATGCTTATCGGAGTGGCCTCCAATATAGTGCCCCTCATCCTTAATCCGCTTGATTATCTGCTCCATGCTCTTCATTCTTAAAAAATTACCGGTAAAGAAGAATGACCCCTTAATTTTATTTTTCTTTAATGACCTGAGGATCTTCTCCCCACCCTGGAACATCGAGTCGGCAGAAAAGATGAGATACACCCTCTTCTCCGAAGGGTTGATCCTTACTGTGGCCCCGTTATCGTCCTTAACAAGCTTATTGCCGTTGCCCCCCTCAAGCAGAGAGAAGTAATAGCAGAGGCCGGCGGTACCATCCATTGTCGGCTCGTTTGAGGAGTAGTCTCCTATGTCGTCGTGATAGACTGCCGCACCGTTATTGAAGGGAGCATACAGGTCCGGCTTGGTAAGCGAGTGGCCGGCCCTCTCGAGGAACAGCTCTCTGTAAATAGGACCATCCACAAGGCCTCCGTATGTAAGATCGCCACTTACCCTGGTATATGATGAGTGTGGAGAGTCAGGATAGTCTGCTGCTGCAGGATAGCCTACAATCATTGAAGTTCCCCAAGGATTGCAACCAAAGAGCCAGTCGCGAAGTGCGCTCTCCATCTCAAGATAGGTAAGATCGCCCGATGCCTCCCTGTACAGAGCAGCGTGTGTAATTGCAGCTGAAACCAGATTATTTGAACACCACAGGAAAGGAACTCCGTATATGAACGGATCGTCGGCTGCACGTTTGAGAAGACTCTCTAACCCCTGTTTCATATAAGCGATATACTTGGCAGATACTATAGGATCGGCAGATTTTGCCATATAGTAGTGACCAAGGTTGATAAAAGGATAGAACTGGTAGTGCCTTCCTCTTCCGAGCTCCATCCACGGAGTCACAGGCTCCAGCTCTCCCCAGTAATCGGCCTTTGCTTTCCAGCTGTCAGAGCCATCTATATCATAGAATGTGGCTGCGGCAAGTTCGATGTCATCGGTATATGTATCCTCTTCATAAAAGTATGGAGAGACAAGGCAGGCTGTCTGTGTGTTCCCGGGTACCTCCTCGGCAAATTTGTAGGCCTCCTCGGCTTTTCTCTTTAAAGTTTTAGAGAGTACAGGATCCATATCCGAAAAGATATCTGCCGCAAGAGCAAATGAGGATGCAAACTTGCCGGCAGCAGAAGAGACACCGGTAGTTCTGTTTATATATTTCCCCAAACCCTGAGGTTTTCCTGTTACAAAATAGACCGGACGGCCTGTCCCTTTTCCCCATCCATAATCTACAGAGTCCAAATTTGGAAGCCTGAACCCGGCATGATCCCTGTCATCCGCAATCTGGGCAAACATTACTTTATCTTCAGGATTCATCCTCATCAACCAGTCAAGTCCCCACTTTATCTCATCAAGAATATCGGGAATCCCGTTTGAACCCTTGCGACCAGTCGCATCGTAATAATCTTTGAATACCGATTTATTTTTCTGCATCTTCCAGGCGACTATAAGGTGGCAGAGAGCCGTAGCAGATGTTGTCTGATATTGAAGGTGGTCTGTTGCATCGTGCCAGCCGCCCCTTACATCACTTTTTTCACCGCTTCTTGTAGGGTGATCTACAATATAGCCGTCGTGCTGGTGACAGAGCTCCCCTGTATAAGGGTTATCCCCGCACCTCTGC
>JAFIHK010000069.1 GCA_017848635.1 Bacteroidales bacterium
AGTAGCTCTTAAGAGGGAGAAAGGGGTGGCAATGAAGGGATCTCTGCAGAGTTCTCTGTTCCTGTATCTGAATCCTGCTGCGGAACCATCCAGGTTATACTCATTAAGAACCTGCAGTTCAGATTTATCTTGAAAATTACTGAGCAATAAATCGATATAGTATCTCTCCGACCTGTTTGTCGGGAGCAGTTGAAGAGGCGGTGAATCTGGATGATTTTGCCGCCCTTATTGCATACTCTTGTATGCAGGGATCAGTGGAAGAGGTGCTGTAATCTATCGATGCAGAAGTTACATACCCCTTTTTATTTACTGTGATAATAACTGTAACATCCCCTCCTCCTATACATTTATAGGCTGGGACAGGCAGGTTCAGAGATTTTCTCCCCTCCAGTTTATATGAAATAACTGATGGACCTTTATAGGTATCGCTGCTGCTGCTCTTTTTACTGCTTTCGGATGAGACATTTTCATCACTTCCCTGATATGCTTCGGCCTCTCTTTTGCTGGCATTCAGCTTCTCCTGAAGGCGGCGGGCTTCATCGTAGACCTGTGAGGGATTCTTATATCTGTCATCCCTAAGATCCTGACCTCTCCTGGAAGATGCATCTACAACAGCGTTCCTTACACTCGGCCCGCCGTTAATCATAGCATCAATTTCGTCCTTAACCTGATCGCGGATTTGCTCCTCTTTTTTGACCTGTTCAATTTGCTCTTCCCGAGTAAAATCGAGAACAAATGCACTCTCTTCACTTACAATCGAATGAATCTTTGCCCCCAATAGAATTATTAGAATTCCAAGGTGGACAGCTATTGTAAGGTAGAGACCGGCATTGTTCTCTCTTTTAAACATTACTTGGTTTGAAGTGCTTTTTCTATTGTTGCGATAAGAATATCTATGGCTACCTGATTGTGTCCTCCCTGAGGAACAATAATATCGGCATAACGCTTTGTCGGCTCAATAAACTGCAGGTGCATAGGTTTTACAGTCTTCTCATATCTCTCAAGAACCTTCTCCACTGTTCTTCCCCTCTCAAGGTTATCTCTGGTAATCACCCTGCCTAATCTGTCGTCTGCATCGGCATCTACAAAAACCTTAATATCCATACAATCCCTAAGTTCGGGACAGGTGAAAATGAGAATTCCTTCTACAATAATAATATGTGCAGGATTGGTATGAACTGTCTCCGTTTTACTTCTCGAACATGTCAGATATGAGTAGACAGGTTGTTCTATACTCTTACCTGCTCTCAATTCACTAAGGTGGTTAACAAGTAGCTCAAAATCGACCGATTCGGGATGGTCGAAGTTTAGCTCCAACCGCTGTTCCAGGGGCAGATGTGAGTTGTCTTTGTAGTAGGAGTCCTGAGGTATGACAACAACATCGGTCTCTACAATATGCTTTGTAATCTCTTTGACTACAGTTGTTTTTCCGGAACCGGTTCCTCCGGCTATTCCAATTATTAGCATTAAAATTCAGCGTTTTTAGGTGTTCTTGGGAAAGGAATTACATCGCGGATATTTGACATCCCGGTTACGAAAAGAAGAAGTCTTTCGAATCCAAGACCAAAACCTGAATGTGGTGCCGATCCGAATCTGCGGGTATCGAGGTACCACCATAAGCCTGAACTCTCCATTCCAAGCTCTTCAATCCTCTGCTGAAGTTTTTCCAGGCTCTCCTCTCTCTGTGAACCACCGATAATCTCTCCGATTTTAGGGAAGAGAACATCCATAGCCCTCACAGTTTTGCCATCCTCATTCTGCTTCATATAGAAAGCCTTGATATCTTTAGGATAATCTGTAAGAATAACCGGTTTTTTAAAGTGCTGCTCAACGAGATATCTTTCGTGTTCACTCTGCAGGTCAGTTCCCCATGATACAGGGTATTCAAACTTCTGCCCCGATTTCATAAGAATATCTACACCGTCGGTGTATGAAAGCCTGATAAATTCGGTATTGATAACGCTTTCGAGCCTTCCGATAAGCTCCTTGTCAAACATGTCGTTCAGGAACTTAAGATCATCGGCGCAGTTGTCAAGTGCATATTTTACCAGATATTTGACAAAATCCTCAGCCAGATCCATATTCTCCTTAATCTCGTAGAATGCCATCTCCGGTTCTATCATCCAGAATTCGGCAAGGTGGCGGGGAGTATTTGAGTTCTCTGCACGGAAGGTTGGCCCGAATGTATAGATTTCACCAAGCGCCATAGCCCCCAGCTCACCCTCAAGCTGACCGCTGACAGTTAAGTTGGCTGCTCTTCCGAAGAAGTCCTCCTGATAATCTATATGGTTATCCTCTGTTCTGGGAAGATTATTCAAATCAAGAGTTGTAACCTGAAACATTGCACCTGCACCCTCTGCATCGGATGCTGTAATTACCGGCGTATGCAGATATACAAATCCTTTATCGTTAAAGTATTTGTGGATGGCAAAAGCCATTGCATGTCTGATTCTGAACACTGCCCCGAAAGTATTGGTGCGTGGACGCAAATGCCCGATTTCACGGAGAAATTCCATTGAGTGCCCCTTCTTTTGAAGAGGATATGTTTCAGGGTCGGCAGTTCCGTATAATAATAGCTCTTTTGCAGATATTTCTACTGCCTGGGCAGAGCCAGGAGACTCCACCAGCTCCCCTTTAACTGCGATACAAGCACCTGTGGTTACCGGTTTGAGCGCATCTTCCGAAAAGAGATTCATATCAAAAACAACCTGTATGTTGTTAATGGTAGATCCATCGTTTAATGCGACAAAAGAGATATTTTTATTACCTCTTTTTGTCCTGACCCAACCCTTTACCAAGATCTCTTTACCGGGTTTGCTTTTAAGCAGTTCGGCAACTTTGACTCTAACTAGGGTTTCCATTATGTTATGTGATTTTATTTAGATTAAAACTTAGCAAAGTTAGCTATTATAGGCCAAATTTCAATATCAAAATCAACTATTTTACTTTAACTGCTTTTGAAGGAGTACTTTCGTTACGGCATCTGTCAATAGCTGTAACAATAAAGTATCGTGCGGTTTTGCTTTTTGCAGGTTCAATTGTAAATTCACTCTTGTTTACAATTTCGAGCAGATATTCACTATTGTCAATATCTGGTTTTACACCTTCCGGAAAGCAGTAGACTGCATAAAATTGTGCCTCCTGCATCTTGTCTCCTCCTGAATTGTGTTTCCAGATAAGCTTTTTGCCCCTCTTTGACAGATCATAAACAGGCATAGGGGCAATTGAATCAAGGTTTTTATAAGCAGGAATAATTGCAGGATACTTTTGATACTTGTTAACCAGAGAGTCGGTAAATCCGAAAGGATTCTTTGAGATACTCCATCCAGGCCACCATACATTACCGTTAACGTTTTTCAAATTTCTGACCATCGCCATCTTCTCTTCAAATTGAGTCTTTGAAGGGTCCGTTATACTTTTTTTGCTAAAGGTGCTGATACTTTGTCCTATATATAATTGACCAGGCAATGCTGTTCTGTTCCACCACTCAATAAGAGTTTCATAATCTGCTGCAGAGTGTCCGATCTCCCAGTAAAGCTGAGGAACATTGTAATCTATCCATCCGTTTTTTAGCCATTGTGGTACATCTGCAAATAGCTGTTCATAATTCGATAGTCCGTTGGTTTTACTTCCTGAACCGTCTGGTGTATCTTTTAAATTTCTGTGAATCCCAAATGGGCTGATTCCGAATCTGACCCAAGGTTTGATTTTTTTGATGGTGTCATTAAGCTCTTTTATGAGAGTAGCAACATTATTTCTTCTCCAGTCGTTCTTTTGCCAGTATTGAAAACCCTGGGCAGCACCATATTTTACAAATGAGGCATCGTCGTGGAACTCCTCAAAGGCAACAGGGTAGGGGTAGAAGTAATCATCAAAGTGTATGGCATCCACATCGTAACGTGAAACGATATCTGCAATAACCTTTACTGTATGTGCTATTGCCTCTGGTTCTCCCGGATCAAAATAGAGCTGTTTACCGTAGCGTTTGAAAATTTCAGGTTTTTTGAAGTAGAGATGGTCCGGATGTAACTGCTCACTATCGTTCGATGTCACTCTGTAAGGGTTACACCAGGCGTGGAGCTCCATTCCGCGTTTATGGCACTCTTCGATCATAAATTGAAGCGGATCCCAAATCGGATCTGGTGCGACACCCTGATTCCCGCTTAAAAAGCGGCTCCAGGGTTCCAGGTTTGAAATGTAAAAAGCATCTGCCTGTGGTCTTACCTGAAAAACAACCGCATTTATGCCGGACTTTTTAAATATGTCCAGTGTTTTAATAAACAGAGCCTTGATAGAATCGGCAGGGACTGTTTTAAAATATTCGTTTCCTACAGTGTGTATCCACGCACCTCTGAACTCTCTTTTTGGAGTTGTCTGAGCAAAAAGTGATGCTGTACCTAAAAATGTAAGGATCAACAAGAGTGCTTTTTTTTTCATTTTTTATATAGTTTAAAAGGTTATTCCCATTGCTGCGCAGATCTTCCTTGGAAGCTCTGTATTGTCCATTTTTCCTGAAAAACTGCTGCTCCCGGCTCCAATTGCAAACAGCGGAACCATAATCCCGGTATGAGATCGGGTTGTCCAGCCCAGCTGAGCAGATGTGTTTAATTTTGCAATCTCTCCCTTTTTCTCCGGAGCACGCGATACCGAAGACTCCTGTTTGTCGAGAGCCTTCAGATTGATATTATAACCTGAATCTTTGCCAATTGAGAGTCCTCCCGTTTCATGATCGGCGGTTACTATTATCAATGTCTCCTTTGGGTGTTTCAGGTAAAATTCATATGCTGCATTTACTGCATCGGCCATATCTATAATCTCAAGTATTGTAGATTTCGCATCGTTTGAGTGTGCAGTCCAGTCTATCTGCCCACCTTCGGCCATAATGAAAAAGCCCCTCTTATTATCTACATTTTTAATTGCACTTTCAACAAGTTGCTTTAAGGTTATATCCTCTTTAGTCCTGTCGATAGCCAGAGGCAATTCAGCCTTACCACTTTTCTGTACAAGCAGAAGTTTTGAACCACGCTCACTATTCGCCGATGCTGTATCGTATACAACTTTATAGCCGGCGCTCTTAGCCAGGTCATACACCGACTCTTTATCGCCGTTTTTACCCTTTGGTTCGGCAAATCCTCCGCCACCAAAAAAATCAAATCCCGATTCGGGCATTTGAGTAGCTATGCCATAATAATCGGATCTTTTTGCACTGCTGGCATAGAAAGCAGCTGGTGTCGCCTGATCTACCGATACTGTTGTAAGAAGAGCAACTTTATATCCTCTATCTTTAATTTTGTATGTGACAGCCCTTAATTTATTTGTATCGG
>JAFIHK010000070.1 GCA_017848635.1 Bacteroidales bacterium
ATATGTACATTCACTTTTATCACAATTGTGGGAGACAGTAAAGCTTAATAATCCGTTCAACATACTTATTATAATTATAGCGATCTTCTCTTACAAAAAAAATGTATTCATCGAGAAGAGGCGGTTCATTTTTCTTCTTTCTATATCCCTGACTATTATATTATCCTTCCTTTTGTTATCGCTCTTTATGACTCCGGATTCTCACCTATCTGCACCAGGATTTCTTGGGCTTATATTAATTGCAGGAGCTTGGATGGAGAGCAGATTTTCTGAGAGCAAAAAAGTTGTACCAGGGATATTAAAAGTCTCTCTCTCCTTTATGGCTATAATTACTTTAGCCGGTTTTGCACAGACAGAGTGGGGAGTTTTTTCAGTATCGAAAAAAGGGGTGAGTATTAGCGAAAAATTTGATCCTACATTAAAGCTATACGGAGACAAGCAACTTTCAAAAAGATTCAGCGCCCTGTTTACCGATGATATCCGAAAGGGAGTTATGAACAGAAATTCCGGAATAATAGCTACTAATTGGAGTGATGCTGCACGACTTGACTACTATGTTGCATATCCGGAAAAGATCTCCGTCAAAACAATTGCACCTGTAAATTATGCAAGAAAATACTCCTGGATAACAGAATATAAAGGAGGTTTTACCAAAGGTGAATCATACTATTATATAGCTTTTTCCGGAACAAAAAGTACTCTTCCGCAAAGTGTAAGCAGATATTTTACAGTTTCGGACACAGCTGCAGCCTTTTACATTAAACGTGCCGGTGTTCCGATCACAAAGTGCACAATCTATCGTCTTAAAAACCTAAAAGAGCTTCCTGTTAAAGAGTTAACCACCCCAATTATGGCAGGTATCAGAGAATGAATACTACCGAGAGAATATTTATCAGAGAGAATATAGATACCGATATAAACAGACTTCTACTATCAAAAGGGCGATATAGAGAGGTTGACATGGAATACTGTGTTAACCAAATAGTTGCTAGAAAAAAGGGGTTAGGGAAACTTCAGGATTGGGCAGATAATTTTGATATTGAGTTTCCGGCTCCTGTATCGGTTGAGCAGTCGAGTTCATTTTCCACAGCTTTATACAAGCAAAGATTCAGTAATGGAGGTATTGTTGCCGATATTACGGGAGGGTTCGGAGTGGATTCATGGTTTTTGTCACAAGCATCATCAGGCGTAGACTATTTCGAGATAAATCCGGATCTATTCATAACGGTAAAGAGCAATTTCACAATTCTCAAAGCTGAGAATATAAGAGTATTCAACCAATCATTCACTGAATTCAGGGATAGCTTAGACAATTACGATCTTATTTATGCCGATCCCTCGAGAAGGATTAATGAGAACAAGAGGGTAATCAAGTTATCCGACTATGAGCCCTCAATTCCTGCAATAAAGAGAGAGCTTTTTGACAAATCGGAAAGGTTACTGATAAAAATATCACCAATGGCTGATATATCTGCCACACTGGAGGAACTTCCGGAGACCACACAGATTCATATATTATCGGTAAAGAATGAGTGTAAAGAGCTGCTCTTTTTACTTGAGAGAGAGAGTAAAGATATTGATCCGTTGGTATTTGGCATCAATATGGATGAAACGGGAAGGATACTTTCGAAATTTACTTTTAAAAGAGGGGAAGAGGGAGTTGCTCAAAATACCATAGCAGATATTCCGGCTCTATATCTATATGAGCCCTCCGGAAGCATAATGAAATCCGGTGCTTTCAAACTTATCTCTTCGGTATATAAAGTGGATAAACTTCATAAGCATACCCATTTGTACACATCCGATATATTAATTCCAGATTTCCCCGGAAGAGTTTTCAATGTGCTGTCAGTTGAGGAGTTTAGCAACAGGAGTATTAATAATTTGAGAAAAAAGATAGATAAGGCGAATATATCTGCAAGAAATTTTCCAATGAGTGTAAACGAACTCCGCCACCGTCTTTCAATTGACGATGGCGGAGATAAATACATCTTTGGCGTTACGCTTAAGGATGATAAGAGAGCTCTTATAATTTGCTCTAAAGCAGACTAATCTGCAATCTTCTCTCCCGATGCGTCGTACCAGCTGAGTTCCAGCAAGGAGTTATCCGATGATGATACAACTTTAAACGAGCATTTGTATTTAAATGCCAGTTTTGCTCTTAAACTCCACAGACCTTTTGTCAAAAACGCATACAAAATAGGGTTTACTTTGAGAGTAAGCTTCTTGATTTTCTTATCAAATACATAGTAAGCAAGTTCTCTCTCAATATTGTCGGCAACCAGGATAGTTGAGCCGATCTTACCCGTTCCGTTACAAACAGGGCAGTTTTCCGAAGTGTTAATCTCTGTTGCAGGTCTAACCCTTTGGCGGGTTATCTGCATCAGTCCGAATTTGGTGATTGGAAGGATATTGTGCTTTGCACGGTCGCTCTCCATTAGCGACTGCATGTGCTTGTATAGCTTAACTTTATTATCGTTCATATCCATATCGATAAAGTCTACGATAATAATACCTCCCATATCTCTCAATCGTAACTGCCGCGCAATCTCTTCGGCGGCATTCATGTTAACATCGGTAGCATTCTGCTCCTGATCGGAACCATTTTTTGCTCTAATTCCGCTATTTACATCAATAACGTGCAGAGCCTCCGTATGCTCTATAACCAGATAGGCACCCTGTTTTATCGGAACCACTCGTCCAAATGCACCCCTGATCTGCTTAGAAACATCGAAGTTGTCGAAAATAGGGACATTCCCTTTGTAGTATTTTACAATCTTTTCGTGTTCGGGGGAGATAAGCGATATATACTCTCTGATTTCGTTGTAAACAGTCTCATCGTTTACGTGAATGTTCGAGAACGATTCGTTCAGCAGATCTCTCAGAATTGTAGTTGTTCTGCTGTTTTCGGTAAAAAGAAGCGATGGAGCATTACCTCTCGCAATTTTGACCCATGAATCCTCCCATTTCTTGACTAGAGACTTTAATTCGGCATCAAGTACGGCAGCTTTTTTCCCTTCGGCAGCTGTACGAACTATAACACCGTAATTTTTAGGCAGAATACTGTAAATGAGCCTCTCAAGCCTGTTTTTTTCCTCTTTTGAAGCTATCTTCTGAGAGATGCTAACTTTGTCGGAGAAAGGGATGAGGACCATATTCCGGCCTGCAAGAGACAACTCTGCAGTCAACCGTGAACCCTTTGTAGATATAGGTTCTTTGACTATCTGAGTAACAATTGTCTGGCCCGGTTTAAGTACATCTGCAATTTTTCCCTCTTTTTCCAGTATCTCTCCTAATCGGATACCGGAAAAAAGATGCAAATGGTTCCTGGAATTTGATACCTGTTTTGTAAAATAGTCCAGAGCTTTGAAGTTGAAACCAAGATCGAGATAGTGAATAAAGGCATCCTTTTCGTCGCCAATATCGACGAATGCTGCATTTAATGCAGGCATTATCCTCTTTACCTTACCAAGGTAAACATCACCTACGGAATATCTTCCGTTATTTTTCTCCTTGTTAAGCTCTATTAATCTGCGATTTTCAAGCAGGGCAATAGAGACCTCGGTAGAATTTACATCGATAATTAAATCTTTCTCCATCTAATCTTGCTATAAACAAAAGAATCTAAAGCAAATCTTTCGACTTGCTTTAGATTATCAAAACATCGAAGACAAAAATGAACTATTTTTTCTTTTTGTGTCTGTTCTTACGCAAACGTTTTTTACGTTTGTGCGTAGCCATTTTGTGTCTTTTTCTTTTTTTTCCGCTTGGCATAATATTGTTTGAATTAGTTTATTAACTACTTAACGTTGTTCTTCACTTTATTCATAAATACCTTTGCAGGTTTGAAAGCAGGAATAAAGTGCTCAGGAATAACTAAAGTAGTGTTTTTAGAAATGTTTCTGGCAGTTTTTTTAGCACGTTTCTTAACAATAAAACTACCGAAACCGCGCAAATAAACATTATTCTTTTTTGCTAAAGAATCTTTCACGCACTCCATTACGCTTTCAATAACGTTTTGAACGGCAATTTTTTCCATGCCAGTTGCTTTTGCAACTTCGTTAACAATGTCAGCTTTTGTCATGATATAAAATTATTAAAGGGTTAGTGTCTAAAAATTGACGAACAAAATTAGTATTATTTTATTGATTTCAACAATATTTCAATTTTTTTTTCAACTTTTTGTATTATGATTCACCTCTTTATGTCAAATTGTGGCATAAAGATTGACTATTTATATATATAATATTATATGACATTTTGACACTAAAATAAGATGAAATTAAAAGACATTATACTACAAGGAGCTGATTCAGAAAATGTTAATATTATTCCTGTTATGAATTTCGAAGCATCTCAGGACCTGAAAGATATGGAATATCCAGATATTCTTCCGGTTCTTGCTTTAAGGAATGCTGTGCTTTTTCCTGAGACAATTATTCCCATAACAGTTGGCAGAGAGAAATCTATTAAGCTTGTAAGACAGGTTTATAAACAAAATAAGATACTCGGAGCGGTCGCCCAAAAAGATTCCAAAATGGAGAATCCCGGAAAGAGCGATCTCTTTGATATTGGTACTCTTGCCAGGATAATGAAGATAATTGAGATGCCTGACGGTGGTATAACCATTATATTACAAGGTGTACGCCGGTTTAAGGTAACCGAAGTTATCACAACAGAGCCATATTTTACAGCTACAGTTAAATATCTGGATGACAAAAAGTCAAAAAAAGAGGATGAAGAGCTTGAAATTATTACAAGTTCAATTAAAGATGCTGCATTGCATATTTTAAAACTATCTCCATATCTGCCTCAGGAGGCTGCATTTGCTATAAAGAATCTGGAGGGGAGCAGCTTTTTGATCAACTTTATTGCATCAAATGTAGAACTTGACAATCCACTTGAAAAGATATCTCTTTTAAGAGAAAATACGCTTAAATCAAGGGCTCTTAAGTTACTGGAGTTGCTTAACAGGCAGATAGAGCTGCTGAAGATCAAAGATGATATCCAGCAAAAAGTGAGGAGTGAAATCGACCAGCAACAGAGAGAGTACTACCTGAACAACCAGCTTAAAACCATCCAGGAGGAGCTTGGCCTTGCAGGTAATACCCAGGAATTTAGCGATTTGAGAGAGGCTGGAAAGAAGAAGAACTGGGGTGCTGCTATTGAAGAGATTTTTGAGAAAGAGCTTCAGAAGCTGGAGAGGACTAATCCCAATTCACCCGATTTCTCAATTCAGCTCTCCTATGTTAAGTTTCTGGTTGAACTTCCATGGAACGACTTTTCCGAAGATAATCTGGATTTAAAAAATGCCCAAAAAGTACTCGACAAAGACCATTTTGGCCTCGAACAGGTAAAAGAGAGAATTATTGAGCACTTGGCTGTTTTAAAGCTTAAAGGGGATATGAAATCTCCTATTATATGCCTCTATGGCCCTCCCGGAGTGGGTAAAACATCACTGGGACGATCTATCGCAAAGGCTCTCGGCAGAAGTTACGGAAGAATTTCATTGGGCGGACTTCACGATGAATCGGAGATTCGTGGTCACCGCAGAACATATATAGGGGCCATGCCGGGAAGAATAATCAACAGTATAAAGAAGGCCGGAACATCTAATCCCTTAATTGTTCTGGATGAGATCGATAAGGTAAGCAGCGATTTCAGGGGCGACCCGGCTAGTGCGCTTCTGGAGGTGCTCGATCCGGAGCAAAATACTACCTTCCACGACAACTACCTGGATATTGACTACGACCTCTCTAAAGTTCTATTTATCACAACAGCGAACAATATAGGCTCAATCCACCCGGCTTTACGAGACAGAATGGAGATGATCCCTATAAGCGGCTATCTTGCAGAGGAGAAGAGATCAATTGCTAAATATCATCTTATTCCGAAGCAGACAGAGGCACACGGATTGAATAAGACTCAGTTTCATCTTTCTAAGGAGGCGATTGATACCGTGATAAACGAATACACAAGGGAGTCCGGAGTAAGGGGACTTGAGAAACAGATTGCTAAATTGGCAAGGGTTATTGCGAAAAAGATTGCTTTCGAGGAGAGTGTTCCGGAGGTTATTGACGCAGTTACAGCGAGGGAGATTCTGGGGCTACCAGTAAATATTCAGGATACCCAAAAAGGAAATGAGGCACCAGGTGTGGTTACAGGATTGGCTTGGACCGCAAACGGTGGGGAGATTATGTTTATTGAGTGCAGCCTTAGCAAGGGGAAGGGCAGATTGACCACTACCGGAAATCTTGGGGATGTTATGAAAGAATCTGTTACAATAGCTTATCAATACCTTAAGGCAAATCCTCACCTGGCTAAAATCTCATTTAAAGAGTTTGATTCGAAAGATATACACATTCATGCTCCTGAGGGCGCAATTCCAAAAGATGGCCCATCTGCAGGTATTACAATTGTAAGCGCTATGGCATCTGCTTTCAAGGGTAAAAAGATCAAATCCGGTATTGCTATGACAGGTGAAATCACTCTCAGAGGGAGAGTTCTTCCTGTAGGCGGAATTAAGGAGAAGATTCTTGCTGCTAAAAGAGCCGGTGTAAAAACAGTTATGCTTTCACAAGAGAACGAGAGAGATATTAAAGAGATTAACGAAAAGTACCTTAAAGGATTGCAGTTTAAATATGTGAATACAATCCAGGAGGTACTGGAATACATATTTTAATGGTTAAAATTGATAAATCCTGGGCCAATCTTTTGGCAGGGGAGTTTGAAAAAGAGTATTTTATTAGTTTGACCGAAACAATAAAAGAGGATCTCAGGAGAAACATTGTAGTTTATCCCAGGGGTCCTCATATTTTCAACGCCTTCAATCTAACCCCCTTCGACAAAGTAAAGGTGGTCATAATCGGTCAGGATCCCTATCATGGAGCTGGGCAGGCTCACGGATTATCATTCTCTGTCCCCGATGGAGTACAATTTCCTCCCTCTCTGGTTAATATTTTCAAAGAGCTTAAAAGTGACCTGGGAATAGAGACCCCTCAATCGGGAAATCTTGAGAGATGGGCGAGTCAGGGTGTATTCTTATTGAATGCAGTACTGACAGTAAGAGCAGGAGCTGCAGCATCTCACTCAAACATAGGCTGGACTACATTTACCGATAATGTAATCAAACTTATATCAGACAAAAAAGAGGGTGTTGTATTTATGCTTTGGGGAAATTTTGCAAAGAGTAAAAAGGAGTTGATCGATACAAACAAACACTTTGTGCTTGAAGCAGCGCACCCATCCCCTCTGGCCAGGGGTGCATTTTTTGGTTGCCGTCACTTTTCAAGGGCAAACGAATACCTTGTCAAATGTGGCAAAGAGCCTGTAAAATGGTAATTATCACCTTTCGCCAAAAATCATAGATCCGATTCTGACAATAGTGCTTCCACACTCAACAGCTATTTTATAGTCACCGGACATTCCCATGGACAGCTTGTTAAAGTGTTCATCATCTCTAAAGATAGAGTACTTCAATCTGTCGAAACGGCTCTTTACCTGATTGAACTCAGACCTTATTAACTCCTGATCTTCGGTGAGCGATGCCATTGTCATCAATCCGCAAATACGAATATTCTTATATTGTTCTCTCCTATTGCAGATATCCTCTATCTCATCAATAGAAAAGCCCTGTTTGGAACTCTCTTTGGCAACATGAACTTCAAGAAGGCAATTAGCTACCAGGGTCCTTTTCAGAGACTCATTGTCAATTGCCTCCAGCAATCTTTCTGAGTCAACTGACTCAATCAGATCAACCTTATCAATTATATATTTGATTTTATTGGTCTGCAGGTGGCCTATAAAGTGCCATTTTATATCGGCAGGAAGAAGTTGTGCCTTATCACGAAGTTCCAGTGGCCTATTCTCACCAAATAGTCTCTGCCCCGATTTATAGGCCTCCATTATGAGATCGGGATGCTTAAATTTAGAAACTGCCACCAGCTCAATGTGCGGTGGCAGTTCTTTATTAATTGCAGACAGAGTGTCGGCTATACTCATTTCTTGTTTTTTTGTTGCTGTTGTTGTGCCTTATATGCAGCATCCAAACGCTCCTGAAACTTTGATTTTTTTGCAGGTCCGGCTGCTTTCTCCTTCAGCTTGGCATAGATTTTCTCCTCATCAACAAAATACTTTCTGATAACCCATGTTTGGATCATTGTTATCAGGTTGGAGAGCAGATAGTAATATGTCAAACCACTTGAGAAGTTATTACCAAGGAACAGGAAGAAGACCGGCATAAAGTAAAGGGTCATGAACTTCATTCCTGCCATTTGCGGACCACCAGTGTTCATCTGATCGATATTCATTCTTGAATAGAAGTACATCGAAACACCCATCAGAAGGGCAAAGAGACTCACGTGATCTCCATAAAGCGGAATGTTGAAAGGCAACTGAAGGATTGAATCAAAAGAGCTTAGGTCATCTGCCCAAAGAAAGCCCTGTTGTCTCAATTCGAAAGACGCAGGGAAGAATTTGAACATCGCAAAGAGTATCGGAAACTGTAGTAGCGTAGGAAGACACCCGCCGAACATACTCACTCCGGTTTTGCTGTATAGAGCCATCACCTCCTGCTGTTTCTTCATCGCATCCTCCTGTTTAGGATACTTTGCATTTATCTTATCTATCTCAGGCTTGAGAACTCTCATCTTTGCCGATGACATATAGGATTTATGAGTCAAAGGAGAGAGAACGATCTTCAACATTATGGTAAGCAGCAAGATAATAATTCCGTAATTGGAAATAAACTTACTAAGTATATCAAAAACCAAAATAATAACATACCTGTTTATCCATCCGATCAGCCATCCACCAAGAGGTACAATCTGCTCAAAATCACTGTCATAAGATTTCAATGTCTTATAGTGGTTAGGACCAAAGTAAAATTGTAGCGGAATATTGATATCACCGCTGCCGCGAACAATAGGAACATCCATTCTGGCTTCGCACCTCATCAGGTTTCTGCCAGGTTCGTCAGGTCCGTAGAAAGAGTAGGAAAGATCTCCGTTAAGGAAATTCTCCTTAGAGGTTAGAATAGCGGAGAAAAATTGTTGCTGGAAAGCAAACCACTGTATTTTGGTTCCGATTTTTTCGTTAGCTGTAGTCTTACGGAAACCCAGTCTCTCTACACTCTTTTGATTAGGGAACTTGTAAACAACGGTTGAGTAATTCTTTTCGTTGTCATAACCCTTCTCCAATCTTGGTAAATCAAGGTTCCATTTTATCTCTGCAGATGTGGCATTTCTCTGGATTCGTCCATCCATTCCGTATAGCTTAACATTCAGAGAGACCATATAACTGTCCGGAGGCAGAATATAGTTATACTCAATATAGGCTACAGTATCGAAATAGAGTCGGTATGTTATGGATGAATCGGTTGATGCATATTTGGTAAATGCAAAATTTGAAGTGGAGAGCTCCTGACCGGCATAGAGTGTCATGTTGAAATTGCTGGTATTCTCTCTTATCAAATTGAGCTCAAGACTATCATAGGTGTAATAGTTTTTAATAAGCACCTTCTTAGGTTGCGCACCAAAGTTTGTAAAGAGCACAGATATCTTGTTGTTTTCAAGTTTCTCCGTCATCTCTACTCCTTTAGCGGCATTGTTGAGCATTGTGTCAAAATATAACTGCTCATTTTTAGGTTGTGCGGCTGAATCGGGCATTACCTGAAGAGAATCTGCAGATACTATTGCCGTACTGTCAGGAACCTTTGCAGCTGCGGCCACAGCCATCAAAGAATCCTGCTGCTTTTTATACAGTGCCTGCTCCCTACCCTCCTTTGCATTGTACCAACTGAACAGAATTAAAATAACTGCAATCAGTACAAATCCTATAACTGTATTTTTATTCATTATTACTCCTCTTGTTGTTTATCAATAATTTTAATTTTCTCCTCCAGTTGAGCCAGCTCCTGTTTAGCTGCGGCAATCTTCTTTTCGAGTTCGTTAATAAGTACATCTGCATTCTTGGATTTGGCAAAGAAGCCCATGTTGTTCTCCCATACGGCGATATCTGCCTCCATCTTACGGAACTTCTGAACAAGTTTGTCTCGCTCCACCCTGATAATCTTATCGCCCTTGCCGGCCGATTTGATATCTTTAAGATGCTTCTTATAGTTATTAAGCCTGTTCTCGTTCTCGGCAGATTTATACTCTGCAAATTTCTGATCTATAGCGTGGCGATAGGCTGCCTGAACTCTCTCCTTCTCCTTCAACGGTACAAAGCCGATTTCGGCCCATCTGCCCTGGAAGTCCTTAAGAGCATCAATATTTTCCGACTGTTTTACATCCAGCTTGAACTCATTAATCTCCTCAATCAACTCAAGCTTCTTCTTTAAGTTAATTTCGTACTCTTCATCGACCTCACTATAGTGTTTCGATTTATTTTCGAAGAAAAAGTCACAAGCTGCGCGGAATCTCTTCCAAACGGCATCGGATTGTTTTCTGGCAACCGGACCAATCTCTTTCCACTTCTTCTGAAGCGAAATAAGCTGGTCTGTTGTCTTTTTCCAGTCCTGACTATCCTTTAGAGCTTCTGCCTGCTCACACAATGCAATCTTCTTCTCATAGTTCTCCTGCATTGTATTTTTAAATTGAGAGTAGTACTCACGTTTTGCACCGTAGAATGCATCACAGGCTGCTCTGAATCTGTCGTAGATCTTTTGATTATCCTTCTTTGAAGCGAATCCGATACTCTTCCACTCAGCCTGCAGCGACTCTATCTCTTTCGTAAGAGCATTCCAGTCTTTATTTTCCAGAGCCACAATTGCCTCGCATTTTTCGCAGATCTCTGTTTTAAGAGTAAGATTTTGCTTTTGAGAATCCTTTTGAGTCTCAAAATAATCCTGCTGCTTTTTATTGATAATGCTTGTAGCCTTACGGAATCTCTCCCAAATCTCCTCTCTCTGCTCCTTAGATACAGGTCCAAGCTCTCTCCACTCTTCGTGTAATTTTTGAAGTTTATTGAATGCAGATACAACATTAGTCTCATCGGCAAGAGACTCGGCTTTTACACATAAAGCCTGTTTCAACTCAAGATTCTTTCTCAAGTCAAGATCTCTGAGTTCGTTATTGATTTTTACAAAATCGTAGAATTTTTCGACCAGAAATTGGTAAGTATCCCAAATATCTTTGTTCCTTGCCTGAGGAACAGGTCCTACAACTTTCCATTTGTTTTGCAACTCCCTGAATGCCGGAAATATATGCTGAAGATCGTCCTGATTCTCAATCAATAGCTTTAACTCATCAAGAATCCTGGTCTTTTGTACAAGATTCTCCTCCTTTTGGCGCTCCAACACCTGTACATAACTTGCTCGCAGAGTTTTATACTGGGTATATAAAGATTTGAACCCTCTCTCGACCTCAGCAAAGGGGTTAACCGATACCTTGCTATCATCGGAGTCATCCTGAACATCAACCGGAGTGGTTTCATCTTCGGAAGGTGCTTGAAAACCGATTGCAATCTTCTCTTTCTTGAGAACTTTGTAGAATGCAGCTTTTATAACATCGGCATTTCTGTACATCTCCTGCTGATCGCCACGGTTAAGCATCTCCTGGAAAGCTTGAATAAGCTCCATCAGGCTCATCTGGGTGTAGTCGGGATTGTTGTTATTTAACTCACTTTCAGTCGTATTTTCAAGAACACCGTCGTCCTTGAATTGCTCCTCAGAGGCAGCAGAATCTAACATTTCAGGGCTCATAATATTTTGAGTAATTGTTTTAAACCTACAAATATACAAAAAAAGCATTGCGATGACATTGAATTGTGTAATTTTGCACACAATTATGATGAGAATAGATATATTAACACTTCTTCCTGAACTGCTTGAGAGTCCGCTAAACCACTCAATAGTTTCCAGAGCCAAAAAGAGTGGACTGGTTGAGATTGTAATACACGACATAAGAGATTATGGAAAAGGCAATTACAGGCAAGTAGATGACTACAGTTATGGCGGTGATGCCGGAATGGTTATGATGATAGAGCCGGTTTTCAACCTTATTACCAAACTTAAGAGCGAAAGAGATTACAACGAAATCATATACATGAGTCCAGACGGCGAGCTCCTTACACAGCCGGCTGCAAACAGACTCTCCTGTATGGAAAACCTAATTATTCTCGCCGGTCACTATAAAGGCGTAGATCACAGGATCAGGGAGCACCTCATTACAAAAGAGATTGCTATCGGAGAGTATGTTCTC
>JAFIHK010000071.1 GCA_017848635.1 Bacteroidales bacterium
GCTGTTTTTGTAACATGCTTTCCATTCATCACAGGTGTGGTCAAACACTATTACTTCCGATGCACCGGCTTTAAGGCAATCCTTTACAATAGCGGCTACCAGATCGGGATTTGTGTTTGCGTTGTACTCCGGTTTCTTGTCCCAACCTATATTCGGCTTAACAACAACCTTATAACCCTTTTTTACATATTTGGTAATTCCTCCCATTGCATTAATCGCCTTATTGTACATTGCTTCGGGTTCTCCTCCCATAACTGCTACCAGATCGGGTTGCTGAGCGCCAGCCGACGGTTCAGATGCGGAGAGGGTGGAAGATTTTATCTGCATGGCTCCGGCAACTCCTCCTATTACTAAAGATTTTAGAAAATTCCTTCTTTCCATGATGAATGATTTTTGGTTAACAAATATACCCAAAAAAATAACTTTTTTTAAAAATTATCATTATATTGTCTCAAATTTGCCTATGCATATGTTAAAAAGAGTATGGATGTTTTACTACGACGGATTTCGTAGTATGACGGTGGGGAAAACTCTATGGATCATTATTGGAATAAAACTTTTTATTATGTTTTTTATTCTCAAGCTATTCTTCTTCAGACCTGAACTGGCAAAATACAAGACTGAAGAGGAGAAGAGCAAAGTTGTAATAGAGAACCTCACAAAGTAAGAAAACTTAACTTAAACAAAATAGATATTTACCTAAACTAAACCTTATGATACTATCCGCAATAGTAGAGCTGTCGAGGCTTCAGTTTGCACTCACAGCAATTTTCCACTGGTTTTTTGTTCCTCTAACGCTGGGACTTAGCTTCATTATTGCATTTATGGAGACTGCATACTTCAAAACCGGAAATGAGTTCTGGAAAAGAACTACAAAATTCTGGATGAAGATATTTGCCATCAATTTTGCAATTGGCGTTGCAACCGGAATCATTCTCGAATTTGAATTCGGTACCAACTGGAGCAATTACTCCTGGTTTGTAGGGGACATTTTTGGGGCACCTCTTGCTATAGAGGGTATTCTCGCTTTCTTTATGGAGAGTACTTTTTTTGCAGTGATGTTTTTCGGATGGGAGAGAGTTAGCAAGAGATTCCACCTTATGGCAACATGGCTCACAGCAATAGGAGCCAATCTGTCTGCCCTGTGGATTCTTGTGGCTAATGCGTGGATGCAAAACCCGGTAGGTGTTACATTTAATCCGGATTCAGCCCGAAACGAGATGACTGACTTCTTTGCAGTAGCATTCTCGCCGGTTGCAATGAATAAATTTTTCCATACAGTACTGAGTTCTTTTACTCTGGCAGCTGTAGTAGTAATAGGAATTTCAGCATGGTTTCTCCTTAAAGGAAGAGAGGAGGAGTTCTCCAGAAAGAGTATTAAGATAGCTGCTATATTCGGCCTGGCTGCCACTCTTTTAACTGCCTGGACAGGTGATGGTTCGGCATATCAGGTTGCTCAAAAACAACCTATGAAACTTGCTGCTATGGAGGGATTATACGAAGGTAAGAGTGGAGCACCTCTGGTGCTTTTCGGCATACTTAACGGACAAAAAAATATATCTGCCAGGTCTGTTGACTCATTGAAATATCAGACGGAAAAGCCTTTCCACTTTGCTGTTTCCGTACCTAAAGTATTGTCTTACCTGGCAAACAGAGATCTGAACTCATTTGTACCCGGAATTGAAAATATAATAAAGGGAGGTTATCCTGTTACCAAAAACGGAAAGGATACTCTTGCTCTATCTATAGCTGAGAGGATGGAGAGAGGTAAAATTGCAATTAAAAGTCTGGCAGATTATCAAAAAGCCAAACAGGCAGGTGATGAAACAGGTAGAGATATAGCGCTTAAAGATCTTAGGGACAATTTTGAGCACTTCGGATATGGGTATCTCAGCAAACCGGAAGATGCGGTTCCTAATGTTCCTCTTACATTCTATGCTTTCCACCTTATGGTTGGGCTGGGTGTTTACTTTATTCTCTTTTTCATTATTGTACTACTGCTTGAATATAAGAGCAAGATTGCAAAACAGCGTTGGTTTCTGGTTATTTCGATCATAAGCGTACCGCTTGCTTATATCTGTTCTCAAGCGGGCTGGATTGTGGCCGAAGTCGGCAGGCAACCTTGGACAATTCAGGACCTTCTTCCTGTATCGGCATCTGTATCAGGTGTAAATCCAAATGCTGTGATCGCAACCATTGTAATATTCTTTACAATGTTCTCTGTCCTTCTCATTGCAGAGTTGGCAATTATGTTTAAACAGATTAAAAAAGGGCCGGGAGCCTGAGTTATCAATAAAAGTTAAATAAGATGAATATGCTATATATGCTTCAACACTATTGGTGGCTGGTAGTATCGCTGCTGGGCGCCCTTCTGGTTTTTCTTCTATTTGTACAGGGAGGTCAAACTCTTTTGTTCGGTACTGCAAAAACCGAAGATGAAAAGAGCCTTCTCGTAAATGCATTCGGACATAAATGGGAACTTACATTTACAACTTTGGTAACATTCGGAGGCGCAATGTTTGCCTCATTTCCGCTTTATTACTCTACAAGCTTTGGCGGAGCATACTGGCTCTGGATAACCATTCTATTACTCTTTGTAATACAAGCTGTATCTTATGAGTTCAGAAATAAAGCAGGAAATCTGTTAGGGAAGAGGAGCTATGAGTTTTTCCTCTTTCTCAATGGATCATTAGGTACAATATTTCTCGGAATTGCTGTAGGTACCTTCTTTACAGGTGGCAATTTTGTGATGGATAAGATGGAGATTACCAATATCGCAAAGCCAGTAATATCATACTGGATAAACAGTTGGCATGGACTTGATGCTGCGGTTGTACCATTTAATATTCTGCTCGGCATAGGGGTTTTTCTTGCCGCCAGAACACTTGGTCTTATGTATGTTATAGGTAATATTGATAATGCCGAGCTTATCGAAAGATCCAGAATAAAGGTCAAAATAACAGGGAGCGCGTTTGTTGTTGGCTTTGTAGGAATATTAATATTTCTATCGATGTTGACAGGATACTCAGTAGATCGCGAATCAGGCTTTATATCGGCTGTAGAACATAAGTATCTGCTTAATTTCCTGCAGCTCAAATGGCCGGTTATAATGCTCCTTGCCGGGGTCGTTCTTGTTTTGAGCGGGATGACTATGATCTTTCTCAAGAGAGACAAAAACAGTTTTTATGTAACAGGCGGTGGTGTAGTCCTGGCAGTCTGGAGCTTGCTAATCGTTGCAGCCTTCAACAACACAGCATTCTTCCCGTCTAATGTTGATGCTCAATACTCTCTAACACTTTACAACAGCTCATCAAGCGAATTTACATTAAAGACCATGGCTGTTGTTTCGGTACTGATTCCTTTTGTACTTGCGTATATTGTCTACGCCTGGAGAGAGATGACAAAGAAGAAAATCAGTACCGAAGAGTTGGAAGATCCAAATTCGATTAAGTATTAATTATTATTTGCCGGCTGTTCATAATTATATTGAGAGCCGAGCATACTGTGAGGAATTGAATATACAGCTAAAGTAAGAAGTGCTGCCGCAATATATAACCAGCGGCGCACTTTTTTCCTGTTTAAAAGGAGAGCTGCCAGCCAAACAATAAACATAACAATCGTTTTATTGTCGGTAAGGTCGTGTCCAAAAGGCCATCCCGACCAGTATACTCCAAATGCATATTTTTGAACTATCGGTCCCAGTACAAGTCCTCCAATAAATAGGAATATGACTGTTATTAGAGCATATTTTTTACATTTATCGGATCCGGCCAGAGCTATTACCCCTGTATATGTTGCGATAAGCATTGCAAAAAACATCAGAAGTATATGTGGAATGAGTATCGATGCAGGAACACTGTTTTTAAATCTTAATATTACCGGATTCTCTTTATAGACAACCTGCTCCTGTACTCCGTCGTTAACAGACAGATAATATTGAATCTTACCTGCAGGCGGTTGGGAAGGCAGATTGACCTCGAAGAGATCTCCGCTCTGTTTCATTATTAAAGGAGTGTACTCATCGGTTGAGGGGTATCTTTTATAATATAATGTTACACTTATATTATCATTCAGTCCTTTTGCCTCAAATTCGAATGGAGATGTATGTACACCACTCTCTGCAGCCTTTCCGTCACCTGGCTTAATGTCTGTTTCAAGACTTCTGAGAAGCTTAACAGAATATACACCAGATGTGGTGGCTATCTTTGCCTCGATAGGATTTGTCGGTCCGGTTTTTCTTTGATAGATTACTGCTGCAATTGTAATAACAACGGCTAAAGTCCAGAATACGAAATTTTTCATAATTCAACTGTAAAATTTATTATTTTTCCTTCACGTTTAACAACTATCTCTGTTTTTTGGCCGGCTTTTAACTCCCCCAGCCTGGCCATATATTCATAAATATTCTTTACAGGCTTACCTCCCATAGAGATGATAATATCACCGGCTAATAATCCTGCTTTATCTGCTGCTTTTCCGCTGCTTATCGCACCTATTCTGAAGCCATCCCCAACTTCGTATGTGAAGTCAGGTACAACACCAAGTGTCACCTTAAATGAAGTTCTTACCGGCTCTGCTTCACCCTCAACATAGGTATATTGAGGTATAAATCTGCCCGAAGCAAACTCATAGGCCAGATCATTAATATAAGAGGCCACTTTTGATGTTCCCTCGTAGTTTATCAGTGATGGATCATCTTCGGGAGTGTGGTACTGCTGGTGGACACCGGTTGTAAAAAAGAGTACAGGAACCCCTGCTGAGTAAAACGAAGAGTGGTCAGATGCTCCAGTTCCCCCTTTTGTTTCTGAGATCTTAAAAAGATAATCGGAGTTAATCATTGCCAGCAGAGAGTCTGCCTTTTTAAATGTCCCTACCCCTCCGGCCTGAATTTTATCATCTACCAATCTGCCTACCATGTCCAAATTCAACATAATAGAGGGCAGATTGCCGGCCTTTTTCATAGAATCAGCCAATGCCTTGGACCCTAACAATCCTCTCTCCTCCCCTCCGAATGCGGCAGCAACAATATCGAATTTTAAGCTCTTTGTCTTCTCTGCCAATGAAGAAGCAATTTCCAGCATTGCAGCAACACCACTTGCGTTATCATCAGCTCCATTGTGTATCTCTCTTCTACCGGGAGTTCTGCTGCCGTACTCTCCCATGCCAAGATGGTCAAAATGGGCTCCTATCATAATTGTTCCTGAGGCGTTCTTTACCCTTTTAACCATAACCACATTTGCACTTCGTCCCCTCAGGGTATTCATAAGAATAGCTCCGGAGATCTCAACCTCAGGACTCCCTTTAATCTTATATGCCAGATCCTTTGAGATACATATCACTGGGATTGATAGCTGTGAAGCAGCATCGGATACTTTAAATCCTGAATTATCATCGGAGTAGAAAATCAGTGCAGATGCCCCGAGATCGGCAAATTTGACTGCAGCCATTCTAACTGCATCCGGTGAAGATTTAAATAGAATAGCACTCCCCTTTAAATTATCAATATTATCGGGTATAGAGTCCAGGCAGATCGCTTTTGATGAAAATTTTCCGCTACCAGAAAATGGAACAGTAAAATAATCTACTCCCGTTTTAAGTGACTCTTCACCAAATTTAATAAAAGAGGATTTATCCTCTACTCTTCCTTTCAGAAATTGAAATTCAAAAAAAGGATCGTTATATAGAGGTGAGAATCCGCTCCTCTCCAAATGACGCTCTATATAATTCATTGCAAGGGTATCACCCTCGGTTCCGGGAAGTCTGCCTTTGAGTTTATCTGATGCAAGATACTCAATATGTTTTTTTATTGCAGATGATTTTATATTTTGAGCCGATATATTACCAGCTGATAATAAGGCAATTAATATAAGTAACAAAGATTTTCTCATAAAAAAATATTATTCACAAAAATAGAATTATTTGGTAGATTAAAAAAGATATCTACCTTTGTAGTGTATTACTTCACTAATACACTAATGAAATAGGTTATGATAAGTATTAAAAATTTAAATTTCAACTATGGTAAAAATAAGGTTTTCAGTAATCTGGACCTTAATATCGAGTGTGGGAAGATCTACGGTCTTCTCGGCGAAAACGGCGTTGGTAAAACAACGTTACTCAAATTGATCTCTGGTCTTCTTCCGGTAAAAAAAGGGAGTTGTACCGTATGTGAACATATACCTTACAATAGGGAGGTTCAATTTTTAGAGAGCATCTGCTATGTTCCGGAAGAGATCTCCTGCCCCTCTATTTCACTAATCGATTACGGAAGAAACAGGGGAGAATTTTATCCGGCGTTCAATATGGATGAGTATATCGGATATCTCACTCAATTCGAATTAAAATCCGATATGAATTTTCAGAAAATCTCATACGGTCAAAAGAAGAAAGCCATAATCGCCTTTGCTTTCGCAACAAATACAAAAATTCTATTGATGGACGAACCAAGCAATGGTTTGGATATTCCCTCAAAATCGCAGCTAAGGAAAATTATATCTGCAAATGCTTCCGAAGAGAGGTGCATAATTATTTCGACACATCAAGTAAGAGATCTGGAGAATATTATCGATCCTATAATCATTCTGGATAAAGATGCCGTTTTGTTGAATGCATCGGTTGAAGAGATAAGCCGCAAGCTCTCTTTCAGGTTCAGCGACAGAGAGAGTGCAGATGCATTGCATAATGAGCAGAGTATCGGTGGTTATATTTCGGTAGAAGAGAATATCACCGGATCGGATGATAATGTGAATATTGAGGCACTGTTTAATGCCACAATAAAAAACAGAAAGAGAATTCAGACAATTTTTAATAGCAAATAGTATGAAAAAGAGTATAAATATAGGTCGTATAGGCAGATTGATAAAGAAGGATCTGTCTGAAAATTTACGCAAAATCGTTGTAATTGTTTCAACAATGATTATTACCACAATAGCAGTATGGTTACTGACTGTGATATTAAAAGGGGACTCTGCAACCGGAGCTTCTGAGAGACTCAATTTCATCTCAACACTTACCAGTGTATCTCTCTTTATCACCCCATTTATTCTTTATGGATTTATAAATCATAAGCTTCACGGTGTAAATTACTCAATGCTGCCGGCAACAGTTCTGGAAAAATTAATCTCTATGTTAATTGTCGGAAGTGTAATAGTGCCACTGGTTATCTATTGCGGAGCAATGATTACCGATACTATACTCGCTCTGGTAACACCATCGGTATACAAAGGGTACACATTTGCAACATCTGAGAACATATTTAACACAAGTTCGAGTTTTGTCAAAGTAGCCGGAACATTTACGCTGATTACCAGCACTGCAATTTATGGGAATCTTCTATTTCGTAAGAATAAGATGTTGATGACAATTTTATCGGTTATTGGTATAAATATGCTCCTGATGGTAGTGTTGATTATACTAATAAAATCGGGGCTGGATCTCTCCGAGTGGGCTAAGAACTATACTGTTAACAATGGAGGTCAGGTTGTTATAACAATGGGAAAATCATCAGGATTCTTTGTAGATGTGAACAGAACAGTAAATATCATATTCTTTATTCTGATCCCATCGGCACTGTACACTGCGTCATATTTCCGTCTTAAAAGAATAAGATTTTAATTATGGCTGAATTTAATCAACACAAGCCCATATACCTTCAGATTGCAGATACAGTATGCGACAAAATTTTGTCGGGAGAGTATCTGCCTGGTGAAAGAATTCCTTCGGTGAGGGAGTTGGGGGCATCTCTGGGAGTAAATCCTAATACAATTATGCGTACTTATGAATACTTGCAAACACTGGAGATAATTTTTAACAGCAGAGGCATCGGATACTCTGCCTCCATTGATGCGAGGGAGAAAATAGTATCTGCTCAGAAAAAAATCTTTCTTGAAGAGGAACTTCCTAATCTATTGAAAAGATTGAAGTTACTCGGAATTGAACCGGAAGAGATCATTAGCAGGTTAAAATAAATTAAAAAAAATTGCAACAAAATAGGTAGTTAGGTCGTCTAAATAGCAAACAAATTTTAGTACTATGTATTACAAGGTTATTTTATTTCTTTCAGTATTCTCATTTAACATTATCTGCAGCAATCCTGTTGCAGCTAAGACAGACAGGGCTGTAACCGGAAAGGTTATAGAGAAGAAGACGGGAGCTGTTCTCCCTTATGCAACTGTAACGATTCAGTCAGAAGAGAAGTCGGTTCTCGGAGGTGCATACACTGCTGAAGACGGTAAATTCAAAATTTCAAATATAGAAGAGGGTGAAAAAACAATTAAGGTTTCATTCATAGGATATAAGGATACAACTATAACAGCTCTTATTGAGTATATCAATTCAACTTGTGACCTGGGGACCATAGAACTCGATCCGAATGCTACCCAGCTTAAGGCGGCGGTAGTTACCGCAAGGGTTCCGGTGATTGAGCAGAAACTAGATAAAATTGTTATGAATGTTTCGGAGGCTGTTCACACTCAAGGAAGCGATGCTCTTGAGGTGTTGAGAAAGGCTCCCGGAGTGAGTGTAGACCCTTCCGGAAACATACTTTTAAATGGCCAGGCAGTGCAGATATGGATCGACAACCGCCCAAGCAACCTTACGGGAGAGGATCTGGTAACCTTGTTAAATTCAACCGATGGCTCAACAATTGATAAAATTGAGATAATGTCCCATCCATCGTCGAAATTTGATGCCTCCGGATCAGGTGGAATTATCAACATCAAGACTAAAAAGAATTTTCTCAAGGGCCTCAACGGATCAGTCAGATTAGGATATGATGCCGGTTATTACAACAAGGTAAACAGTGGAGTTAACGGAACAGTGAACTTAAATTATCGTAGTGAAAAGAATAATACATTTTTAATGGTCTCTCCAAGATATAATGAAAACTTCTATAATTTTTTATCTGAGACCAAATATGGAAATACTGTTCTTGAGAGTCAGACCAAACAGCAATTCTACTCAAGCTCACTCAACTATAAACTTGGTAATGACTTCTATATTAACAAGAAAAATGTATTCGGATTCATTGTATATGGATTTACCCGTGATATGAATGATAAGAGTTTCGGCAATACTGGCAATCAGTTTTATGTTAACAACCAGCTTCTTAGCAGCACCGATACCAAAATAAGAGATGACAAGAGTACCGGAAATATTTCAGGAAACCTCAACTACTCTTACTATATTAAAGATGGAAGCGAGCTGACACTAAATTTCGATCACAGCTATTACAGCATCGATAATGGAGCCAATCAGAATAATGAAACGGTTGACGGACAAGGGAACCCATTGACACCTGTAATATTCAGGAGTAATTCGGAACAGCTGATTAATCTCACTTCGTTTAAAGCAGATTATGAGCAGATTGTATGGAAGACAGCTAAACTCGAAACCGGATTCAAAGTAGCTCAGTCATATACCGATAATGATCTGATAAGAGAGGATTACATAGGTGGAAATTGGCAAAATAACACTAATTACAGCAGCCTTTTCAACTATACCGAAACAATATCTGCAGGATACCTTTCACTTGCCAAACAGATAAATCCTAAACTGGTAGCAAAAGCCGGCCTTAGAGCGGAGTATACCGATTCAAAAGGTAACTGGAAGAGTTCACAAACAAGAACATCAAAAGGATACCTGGATTTCTTCCCGAATATTTACTTAGGTTACACTCCATCAAAGGATTTCAGATATCAACTCTCCTACTCATTAAGGATCACAAGACCAAACTACAATATGTTAAATCCTTTCCAGCAGTATGTTGATGCTCAAAGCTCCGTTAAAGGTAATCCCGATCTGAATCCTGAGAAGACTCACGAATTTACAATGTCAATCGGTTACAAGTCCAATTTTAATCTGGCTCTGATATACCAGCAGACTGACAATAAGATTATCCAGAACCCATATTTCAACGAGGAGTCAGGTGAGAAACTTCTGATATTTGAAAATTTCGGAATTCAAAAATTCGCAGGAGCAGCATTCTCTATTACAGAATATCCATTGACAAAATGGTTGAGAGGTAATCTCAATACTTTCGGGGCTTGGATTTATAATAAGGGAAAAGAGGATTACACATCGGAGAGCTTTTTCAGTCAGAGCAATGCCGTACTCTCATTTCTTCTCCCAAAAAGCCTGAAATTTGAAGTTAATGCAATGTTTCAAACAGGTCTGCCTTACGGATATTTCAGAATTCTTCCTCAGGGCTCTCTCTCCCTTGCTGTTAAGAAGAGCTTTATGAATAATAAAGCCGATCTTGCGATCAACATCAATGACATCTTCAATACCCAGCATGAAAGAATCAGAATTGATGACTACACAAATACAAAATATAAATTAGACCAATATAATAAAAGCAGATTTGTAGGTGTAAACTTCACATACAAATTCGGACAGGGCAAAGCTGCCCGTCAGAGAAAGGTTGGTGTTCAGGATGAGGCCAGCAGGGTTCAGTAATCCCGTAGGGTTCAATAAATAATAAAAGGTAAGCAATACGAACAAATCAGTTGCCCGATGCCCTTAGAGTATTTTTAAGTAAAGAGACTATAGTCATCGGGCCAACTCCTCCGGGAACCGGAGTAATGTATGAGCACTTAGGTGCAACCTCATCGAACAGGACATCTCCTTTCAACTTAAAGCCGGCTTTATTGTCGGCTTTTACTCTTGTAATACCTACATCAATAACCACAGCACCCTCTTTTACCATATCACCCTTTAGAAATTCCGGGACTCCTAAGGCTGCGATAATTATATCGGCATCAAGAGTGATGCTCTTTATATCTTTTGACCTGCTGTGGCAGATGGTCACCGTACAGTCACCCGGATAACCTTTTTGAGAGAGCAGATTTGCAAGCGGTCTGCCTACAATATTGCTTCTGCCTAGAATTACGCACTTTTTACCGGATGTCTCGATCTTATACCTCTCCAGAAGTTCCATTATCCCAAATGGCGTTGCTGATACAAATGTAGGAAGGCCCAGTACCATTCTGCCAAAATTTTCAGGATGGAAGCCGTCAACATCTTTTGAAGGATCTATGGTATTAATTACCAGCTGCTCATCAATATGTTTAGGTAATGGAAGCTGAACAATCAATCCGTGAACATTAGGATCGGAATTGATTTCGCGAATCTTATCCAACAGAGTGCTCTGATCTACAGTATCGGGGTATCTGATAATTGTTGAATCGAAGCCCACCTGCTGGCAGGCACGCTCTTTACCGGCAACATAAGTCTGGCTTGCACCATCCTCTCCAACAAGGATCGCAATAAGATGTGGCCTCTGCCCTCCTCTTGCAATAATTTCCCTAACCTTTTCGGCAATTTCGAGTTTAATCTGCTCCGATGTCGCTTTTCCGTCTAAAAGTGTCATAATTCTATCTTTTGTTATTGCTTTATTATCTGGGCAGATAAATTTTATCTGCGCATTGCACCCATAGCCTTGAGTGCATTCTTTCCGGCTCCTCCCATCATTCCCTTCATGACTTTTCTGGTATCTTCAAATTGTTTGATAAGTCTGTTCACCTCGGCTATTGTGGTTCCGCTTCCGATTGAAATCCTCTTGCGCCTGCTACCGTTTAAAATTGAAGGGTTCTCCCTCTCCTCCGGAGTCATCGACATTATGATAGCCTCTATTCCTTTAAATGCGTCGTTATCAACGTTAACATCTCTGAGAGCTTTTCCTACTCCGGGAATCATCGATGCAAGATCCTTGATGTTACCCATCTTCTTGATCTGCTGGATCTGATTGTAAAAATCGAG
Organism: Bacteroidales bacterium; assembly: GCA_017848635.1. Taxonomy (GTDB): domain Bacteria; phylum Bacteroidota; class Bacteroidia; order Bacteroidales; family UBA932; genus JAFIHK01. The sequence continues at coordinate 11,758 of JAFIHK010000071.1, forward strand.
AAGCGTAAACTGATCCTTTGCAATCTTTTTCTGAAGTCTTCTTGCCTCCTCTTCATCAAACTGCTCCTGTGCCTTCTCAACTAGGGAAACAACATCTCCCATTCCAAGGATTCTATCTGCAATCCTCTTCGGATGGAAGAGATCAAGTGCTTCAAGTTTTTCGCCCGTGCTAACAAATTTTATAGGCTTATTAACAACAGCCTTTATTGATAGTGCAGCACCTCCTCGAGTATCCCCATCCAGTTTGGTAAGAACAACTCCGTCAAAATTCAATCTATCATTGAAAGCTTTAGCTGTCTCTACAGCATCCTGCCCTGTCATCGAGTCAACAACAAACAGAGTTTCGGTAGGTGATACCGATTTTTTTATTGCTGCAATCTCCTGCATCATCTGCTCGTCTACGGCAAGACGTCCGGCAGTGTCTATAATTACTACCGAAAAGCCCTCTTTTTTGGCTCTGACTATTGAATTTTTTGCAATAGAGACAGGATCTTTAACCCCCTCCTCAGAATAAACCTCTACTCCTGCCTGACCAGCCAAAACCTTTAACTGGTCAATTGCGGCGGGACGATACACGTCGCAAGCCGTAAGCAGAACCTTCATCCCCTTTTTCGATTTGAGATTCTGAGCCAGTTTTGCCGAGAATGTGGTTTTTCCGGAACCTTGTAAACCGGCAACGAGAACAACTCCCGGAGATCCTTTCACATTTATCTCCTGCGCCTCGCTTCCCATAAGTTCTGCAAGCTCGTCGTGGACGATCTTTGTGAGCATCTGCCCCGGTTTAACAGCTTTTAGCACATCCTGTCCGAGTGCCTTCTCCTTTACTTCGTCACAAAAGTTTTTGGCAATTTTGTAACTCACATCGGCATCGAGCAGTGCCTTTCTGATATCTTTTAATGTTTCGGCAACATTAATCTCTGTAATTTTTCCCTCTCCTTTCAGTAATTTAAAGGAGCTCTCCAGTCTATCTATTAAATTTTCAAACATCACTTATTATTAGAGTCGCAAATGTAATCGTTTCATTAGTGTCCGGTAAAAAATCATAAAAGTTCTTTGAAAATATTGAAAGTTAGGTAATTACAGAGGTCTTACGAGTCAACCGATTTGAATTTATCTTTGCCAGACTAACGTAGAATGGCACATGCATAAAGGAAAATAC
>JAFIHK010000072.1 GCA_017848635.1 Bacteroidales bacterium
ATATTGCCGGCACCGTAACCCTCTGTTACAAAAACCACAGGTGCATTATAACCCTCGTGCATTACATATACACGTTGCAGAAATTTTGCTCCGCTCGTGTCGGAATAATCCACCGGCTGTTCAAATTTAAGCTCATACTTTTCGGCATATGGGCCCGAGAGTAGCGGCCTCACCTCTTTAACTGCACTTATGCTCTTAACTCTGTTGATTAAAGAGTCCCTCTGAGCAGCGGTTACATTTGGGCTTAAGAATATGAAGGAGAGCAGCACAAGCTGCAAAACCAACAATTTAATTCTTTTCATTTGATATGGGATATAAGACAAAAATAAATAAAAAAGCTTACTTTTGTCGCAAAATTTTAGATAATGAGCAACTTCGTACAAGAACTTACCTGGCGTGGAATGGTGCACAATGTTATGCCCGGCACCGAGGAGCAGTTAATGAAAGAGAGAACAAGCGCATATGTGGGAATCGATCCTACTGCAGATTCTCTTCACATCGGACACCTGGTAAGTATTATGATGCTTAAGCACTTGCAGGCCGCAGGCCACAAACCTATTGCACTCATCGGCGGAGCAACAGGTATGATCGGAGACCCCTCAATGAAATCATCCGAAAGAAATCTGCTCGACGAACAGACGCTAAGACACAACCAACAGGCAATAAAAAATCAGCTCTCACGTTTTCTGGACTTCGATTCGAACTCCCCAAACAGTGCAATTCTGGTCAATAACTACGACTGGATGAAGGAGTACACATTTCTTGCTTTCATCAGGGATATCGGCAAACATATTACCGTGAACTATATGATGAGCAAGGACTCCGTAAAGAAGAGGATAAGCGGAGAGGAGCGGGAAGGAATGTCCTTTACTGAATTTACATATCAGCTGGTGCAGGGCTACGACTTTCTATACCTGTATGAGCACTACAACTGCCGCTTGCAGATGGGTGGAAGTGACCAGTGGGGAAATATTACCACAGGAACAGAGCTTATCCGCAGAAAGATGAATGGTGAGGCGTATGCACTTACTTGCCCTCTTATTACAAAGGCCGATGGCGGAAAATTCGGCAAAACAGAGCAGGGAAATATCTGGCTGGATCCTAAATATACCTCTCCATACACATTCTACCAGTTCTGGCTCAATGTAAGCGACGAGGATGCCGAAAAGTACATTAAGATATTCACAATGCTTTCGAAGGAGCAGATATCCGAGGCTGTTGAGAGTCATAAAAAGGAGCCTCATCTGCGCAACCTTCAGAAACTTCTGGCAAAAGAGGTAACAGTAATGGTTCACGGATCCGACGAATATGACAAGGCGCTTAACGCATCTGCAATACTATTCGGAAACTCCACTTCGGATGCTCTCAAAACGATAGATGAGAATACATTCCTTTCGGTTTTCGAAGGGGTGCCTCAATTCGGCGTAAGCAGAGCGGATCTTCCGGGAAATATTGTAGAGTTACTGGCGGTAAAAAGTTCAGTTTTCCCGTCAAAAGGTGAGTGTCGCAAGATGATAGCCGCAGGTGGTTTAAGCATCAACAAGGAGAAGTGCGACTCTCCCGATTCGGAGATTGGTCAGGATCATCTTCTTAACGATAAGTATATTCTGGTTCAGAAGGGCAAGAAGAGCTACTTTATTTTAAAACTTGAATAGTGATGGAAGGAGAGAGTACAAGACAACAAAAAGTGGGCAGGCAGATTCAGAAGGATCTTGCTGAGATTTTCCGCCAAAAGGGGATGGCTGCATATAATGGAGCAATGGTCTCCGTTACAGGGGTGAGAGTTAGTCCCGACCTCTCATTTGCAAAGGTTTACCTTAGTGTATTCCCGTCGGAAAAGTCGGATGGTGTTCTGAAAATCATATCGGACTCTTCAAAATCTATCAGAGGAGAGCTGGGAAGAGTAGTTTCCAAACAGCTTAGAATTGTTCCGGAACTTGCTTTCTATATTGATGATTCACTGGACTATGTCGAAAGAATAGATCAGCTTCTTAAAAAATAGGAAATAAGGTGAGACTGCCACTCTTCATAGCCAGGCGTTACCTTTTCGCAAAGAAGTCCCACAATGTAATCAATGTCATTTCGCTCATCAGTTCGGCAGGGGTTGCGCTGGGAACGATGGCTCTTATTGTAGTCCTCTCTGTTTACAATGGTTTTGAGGGACTTATCAAAACCCTGTACAATTCATATGAGCCCGATCTGCTCATACTTCCAGCTAAAGGGAAATCATTTATCCCTGAAGGCAAGGTGTTCGATTTCCTAAAGAGCTCACCACAGATAAGCTCATACTGCGAAGTTGTTGAGGAGAACATTTTTCTCCGGTATCGTAACGAAGAGGCAATTGCAACGATGAAGGGGGTTGACTCCTCTTTTCTTAATAACAAGAGATTAAATGACTTCATAATTGAGGGAGAGTTCGCTCTCAAATTCGGAGAGCTTCCTCAGGCTGTAGTGGGCAGAGGAGTTGCGGCACAAACAGGAATTAATATTCACTTTGTAGATCCGCTTATACTATATTATCCCGACAGAGAGAGCGACATTTCGCTATTGAATCCATCTGCTTCACTCAACTCGGAAAAGATATACCCATCCGGAATATTCTCTATTGAGAGCGGTATAGACAAAAAGTATATTTTTGTTCCAATCGAGGTTGCACGGAGATTGCTTGGATACGATAAAGATGCTACGGCTCTCGAGATAAATTTGACAAAAGAGAGCGATGTAGTCTCTTTTGAGAAGAGTCTGGAGAAGATGGCCGGGGACAATCTTATAATCAAAAATCGCTACGAACAGAGAGAGACCGTCTATAAGATGATGAAAACAGAGAAGCTTGCAATATATGTTATCCTCATCTTCATCTTAACAATTATATCTTTTAATATTTACGGTAGCCTCTCTATGCTGATCATCGAAAAGAGAGAGGACAGCGAGACTCTTAAGGCAATGGGTGCAAGAGAGAAGACAGTACGGGATATATTTCTGCTTGAGGGCTGGCTGATATCCCTTGCAGGAGTTGTAACAGGGGCTGTTCTAGGGGTCGCAATTACCCTTCTTCAAAAATTTTTCGGCATAGTTCCAATGCCCGGGAATTTTATTGTAGACTCCTACCCTGTTGTGTTAAAGCTCTCAGATATAGCGCTTTCCGTTTTTGGAGTAACATTAATAGGCTATATTGCTGCAAGACTTCCGCTAAGAATTTTAAAAAAATTCTAAAAAATTTTGCATCCCTTGCAGCATTTTCACACCATTGTGCATCTATAGTATGTAGGTTTGGGTTTTAGTACACAAAAAGGTTGGTTTCAGTAGCGGGGAACCAACCTTTTTACTTTTTAAATATGCCGAACACTGCCGAACCGCTACCACTCATTGAGGCATAAATAGCTCCCCTTTCATACATTTTTCTTTTGTACTCCTCAATTACAGGGAACATTTTAAAGATACTCGGTTCAAAATCATTGAAAATATTTTCTCTCCACCTCTCAATAGGAAGCCCGATCAGCTCTCTCAGAGGCGTTTGCGGAATAGCAGGTATGATCTTGGAGTATGCCAACGCTGTTGAAACCGAAACATCAGGTTTCTCTACCTCAATTACACAATCTTTAAGGGCCGGAATATCGATTTTTGAGAGGATTTCGCCTCTCCCAGAAGCGTAATACCCTTGAGGCACCAATGGGTCCAGATCGCCCGATAATACAAAATATGGGCAGTCACTTCCCAAAAGGGCGGCATAATTTGCCAGTTCGTCAGTAGTGAGCCCAAGAGCAAAGAGTTTATTTATCAATATAAGTGCAGCTGCTGCATCCGAAGAGCCGCCTCCCAGCCCGGCTCCAAAAGGGATTTTTTTGTAAAGATGTATCTCTACCGGAGGAATATCGAAATCTCCCTTCAAAAGCTCATAAGCCTTTACGCAAAGATTTTTGGAGGGATCACAGTCCAACTCCATTCCATAAAGATTCATCGATAGAGCTCCTGACTCCACTATTTCAAGAATATCTGACACGGGGGCCGGAAAGAAAAGGGTCTCCAGATTATGGAATCCGTCCGAACGTTTTTCCGTAATCTGAAGACCTATGTTCACCTTCGCTTTAGGGTAGCTAATCATCTAACCACATTTTGAGTATCCGCAGGCCATACAAACCAGACACCCCTCCTGATA
>JAFIHK010000073.1 GCA_017848635.1 Bacteroidales bacterium
CTTAGTCTCTCCGGCAACGGTAGTCTACTGTTGTTATTACTATCGCTCATTTGTTATAATAGTTATCCATTATCTCTTTCATTCTACCTCCAGTATCATCGTTGTCTCCCAGCTCTCTTCTCAGACGTAGTAACTCCTCCTTAAGCTCTTTGGTGATTTTCTCATAACCTGGCTTATTATACAGGTTATTCATCTCTTTAGGATCTCTCTTTAAATCGTACAATTCCCACTCAGGTTCAAAAGCCGGACCGAACGAGCCTTTTGTTCCAAGAGGATCACCATAATAGAAAATAAGCTTATATCTATTGGTCCTTACACCTAGGTTTGCAACTGAATGATGCCAGTAATCCATATGCATGTAGTAACGGTAGTACATTGATTTTCTCCAATCTTTTGCCCTTTTTCCTTTCAGGTTATCCCGAAAACTCTTTCCCTGCATATCTTTGGGAATATCAACACCAGCATAGTCGAGCAGGGTAGGGGCAAAATCAGCATTGATTGTAATATCCCTGTTCTTTGTTCCTGGTTTTATCTCTTTTGGAAAGCTTATAACAAAAGGCATTTTTATAGACTCCTCTTGCATAAGTCTCTTATCGAACCAACCATGCTCTCCTAGAAAGAATCCCTGATCCGAAGTGTATATAACGATTGTATTGTCATACAGATTATTATCTTTAAGATATTTTACAAGTTTTCCAACGTTATCGTCTACTCCGGCTACACATCCCAGATAATCTTTCATATATCTCTGATATGCCCATTTACGCTGTTCTGACACAGATGAAAATTTTGGTATGGGCATTTTCATATCGGAAGAGTCCATATATTCAATAGCCTGAAGAATACGCGATGTATAACGACCTCTGCCCTCATAGTTGTCGTAAAGATTTGACGGTTCAGGTATAGTCACATTATCAAAAATATGTGAATATCTTTCGGCAGGTTCCCAACGACGGTGAGGAGCCTTAAAGTGACACATTACAAAAAATGGTTTGGATTTATCGCGCTCTTCCGATAACCATTTTATTGTCCTGTTGGCAATAATATCTTCACAATGACCAATATACTTTTTCCCTTTTGAATTTTCGAAGCTCTTTCCATCGGTACGATTACTCTCAATAAGAGGAGGGTTATTGTATATACCTTGTCCAATGAGGCAAGCATATGTATCGAACCCTTTTGGCTCTGTAACCAGGTGCCATTTACCGAAAAGAGCTGTTGAGTATCCGCTTTTCTGGAGAATTCCGGCTACAGTCTGTTTAGTTGTATCCATTTTATCACTAAGAGTATAGACTCCGTTCTTGTGACTATATTGACCTGTGAGTATAGTTGCACGACTTGGTGTAGAAATTGAATTCGTAGCAAAGCAAGAGTAAAGGATAGCCCCATTTTTGCTTATTGCATCAATATTTCTTGTTTTTAAAACTTTTGAAAGATCTCCTCCATATGCACTTACTGCATTTGCAGCGTGATCATCGGACATTATGAAAAGAATATTTGGTTTATCCTGGCCGCATAATGTTGTCGTCAAAAGAAGGAGGCTTCCTAAACCCCCAAGTTCTTTGGCCGATTTGCTATTTAACATAATATAAATTGTGTTACAAGAGTGGAAATATTGATATTGATTAGCAGAGTTCAGGCGAATTTACGAAAAATAAGCTAATTTCGCGCATCAATAATTATGATATGGGAAGACGAGATAAAGAGTTAATTGAGGGTGTGCAGATTGAGGGAATCGCTGCGGAGGGAAAAGCTATTGCAAAAATTAATGGTAAGGTGCTTTTTGTTCCTCACGCAATTCCGGGGGATGTTGCCGATGTTCAGGTTACAATAAAGAGAAAGGGTTACATGGAGGGACACATAGTCAACATGATAAAGCCTTCGGAAATGAGGATTGAGCCTTTTTGTTCGCACTATACAATCTGTGGGGGGTGTAAATGGCAGCCACTACCCTATCAACTTCAACTCGATTTCAAGACCCAACAGGTAGTAGATCAGCTGGTAAGAATCGGAAGACTGGATATACCTGAGGTTTTACCTGCAGTAGGATCTGCAAAACAGCAGTTCTATCGTAACAAGCTGGAATTTACATTTTCCGATAAAAGGTGGATCGAGTCAAAGAGTGAAATGGAGTCAATTCCAGAGAGTGAAAAGCAGGGTCTCGGATTTCATATTTCAGGATATTTTGATAAGGTTCTGGATATCAAGAAGTGTTGGCTCCAGCCAGAGCCCTCTAATAGAATCAGGCTCTTTGTAAAAGAGTACGCTCTAAGGAACAATCTGCCCTTCTTTAACTTAAAAGAGCAGACTGGACTACTCAGAAATCTGATAATAAGGAATACAATAGATGGCCAGGTTATGGTAATTGCTGTTTTTGCATATTTTGACGAATCTATTATTTACCCTTTATTGGACTCTCTTGCAGATGAGTTCAAAGAGATCACTTCGTTGAATTATGTAATTAACGGGAAGAGGAACGACTCCATTGCCGATCTGCCGTTTACAACATACCGTGGAGAGGATGCAATTTATGAGAAGATGGAGAACCTAAGTTTTAGGATAGGTCCAAAATCCTTTTTTCAGACTAATTCGGAGCAGGCATACACTCTATACTCAATAGTGAGGGAGTTTGCTGATCTTAAGGGCGATGAGGTGCTCTACGATCTGTATACAGGTACAGGTACCATTGCGCTCTTTTTAGCCTCAAAATGCAAAAAGGTCGTTGGGATTGAGTATGTGCCTGAGGCGATTGAGGATGCTCTTATTAACGCTAAAAATAATGGTATCAACAATAGCAGTTTCTATGCCGGTGATATGAAGTTGGTGCTGAATGAGGAGCTTATTGCAAGAGAGGGAGTTCCGGATGTAATGGTTCTTGATCCTCCGCGTGCTGGTATTCACGCCGATGTGGCAAAAGTTATTTTGAGTGCCTCTCCGGCTAAGATTGTATATGTGAGCTGTAATCCGGCAACTCAGGCCAGAGATATTTCACTTTTGTCCGAGAAATATAGTGTTACAAAGGTTCAGCCTGTAGATATGTTCCCTCATACTCATCACGTTGAGAATGTGGTGCTATTAGTAAAAAAATGATATGAAAGAGGATATTATTGAAATCTTCAGGGAGTCGGGAGACCCTTCATTGGCCATACCGATGTCAAAATATATGAGAAATCTCTTCCCTTTCTTAGGAATTATGACAAAAAGGAGGGTGGAGATCTCTAAGAGATATTTTGCCTCCATAAAGGGTGAACACCACTTTGACTGGGATTTCTTTAATTACTGCTTCTCTCTTCCCGAGAGGGAGTTTCAGTATCTGGCTCTCTCCTATCTCTCCAGAAAATGGAGATATATAAAATCAGAAGATTTCGGTAAACTGGAAATTATTACATACGAAAAGCCATGGTGGGACTCTGTCGATTCTGCAATAACCTATATAGGGCATCTGGTTAAAAAATATCCTGAGCTGATTAACGAATATATATATAAATGGATGGAGTCCGATAATTTATGGCAGATCAGATGGAGTATTCTATTTCAGCTTAAATTTAAAAAGGATACAGACCTTAAAATTCTGA
>JAFIHK010000074.1 GCA_017848635.1 Bacteroidales bacterium
GAAAGTAAACAGATTCATCGTTTTCTCAATTATTTGTGCAAATATGGGTACTTTTTTCAAATTGCCAAATTATTTTTTGTAAGCAGATTATTATCTGGTCCTGCTCCTGCGCCCCTGAGTAGATTCACTCTTTGACGATTCCGACCTTTTCGATTCGCTACTTTTAACCTCTTTTACCTTCGATTCGGTGCGCTTAACATCGCTGTTACGGCTGCGGCTTTCACTTCTTGTAGTGCTCTCTTTAGTTTTAACAGGTTCGCTTTTGCGTACTTCACTCTCTCTCTTTGCCGGCTCACTTCGGCGAACATCGCTCTCCTGATTATTGGTACGACTCCTTACTACCTCATATTTGTAAGCAGGTTCGCGCTTTTCGTTGGTCTGCTGAGGCCTTACTCCGCCTCTGTTTGCCCTGTTATTCTCCGGATTTATGGTTGCTTGAGCATCGCGGCTGCCGTTTCTTGTATCAAAACGATCATTGTCGCCTCTTCTCCTCTCAACATCGCTCCTGTATCTCTGCATTCCCATATCCCTTGTGTCCGGACGTGAATATGTCCTGTTGTATTCTCCGCGATCTCTCTTTGTAACAACGACTCTGGATACATAACGATTGTCTTTGTAACGGTCGAACCAGTGCGGGTCGCGATATGTATGCCATACACGGTAGTGGCGCAGATAGTGTCTCATCCAGTTGTAGTGGTATCCGTAGTAATAATCCCAGTAGTAAGGAGACCAAGGCCTCCATTGAGGAGGATAGAAATTCCAGTGCCAAGGGGAGATCCATCTGTAGTAGTTAGGTGCGAATATGAATCTTACAATAGGCCATCCGTATACCTCCCTTACAGTTGTAAAAGTAACCGATACATTTGTTCCTCCGTAACTTATCTGACCTCCGGCATATCCCGGATTCGGAGTACCTCTGTCATTGTCATAGTAATTAGGCTCAACGATATAGTTGTCGCCGTAAAGATACGGGTCACCTATAATTTGAATGGTTACTCCGTCATAGCGATCCCTCTTTACATGAATCACCGCCACATCCTGATTCTCTCTTCTGTTTATCGCTATCCTGAGTACAATATCGTGAGTTTCATCTCCGAATGGATAGTCAATTACCTGAATATAATCGACTCTGCCGTCGCTATTCAGATCAAGATTATTTATGAGTTCGTCGGGAGAGTTGAGTCGATTCTCAAACTCCTCTAGTGTAGGACTCTCCTGAAAAGCCTTCAGAACCGCATACAGGTTAAGATTATCTCCGGGTAACCCTCTCTTTCCGTAATACTCCTGCGCACTCAGGGCTCCGCCCGAAATAAGGAGTACTATTGCCAAAATCAAACCTTTCCTTTTCATAATATTTGGAATTAATGTTATTGCTTATATCCTATAGACGAAGAAAGGTTATAAATGTTACAACTATTTCCCTATTCTCCATCTTGAGAACATCGATTCTGTCTCGGGGAATATACCGCTCTTGCGTGTTCTGACATCCTCGGCAACATAAAAAATATCCTTGTCAAATTCAGACATAATCTTATGAACCTTCGGAAGAGATTTTCTCTCAATAACGGTCTCTACAATTTCGGTCTCTGCCATAGAGCCGACTCCCTTAAACATTGTCGCGCCGTAACCGTTATTATGCAAAATCTCTACCAATCTGGCTCCCCCTTTCTGAGTATAAGCTCTGCAGAGTAGTATGCCGAAAGCAATCTTTTGTTCAATTATAATTCCAACAAAATTACCGGTCGCATAACCGGCTGCATATGACACGTATGCTATCATGGAGTGTGCTCTCTCAAAAACCTGAGAGATAATTACGATCCATATAAATACCTCGAAAAAACCTATAAGCGGGGCTTTATACTTCTCCCCTTTCGAAACAAAGATTATCCTGAGTGTACCCAGAGATACATCAAGAATCCTGGCAAAGAATATTATAATAGGTAGCAACCAGGGCATTGTATCCAAAAAATCGAACATAGCTGTAGAGTATTAATTGAGTTTGTAAAAGTAATTATTTGGAGCAATATTTGTGGTACCCTTCAGAAAATTTAAAAAATGAAACAGATGTATCTGAGAGTACTAAGTTACTCACTTTTTTTAATATTGGCGGTGGCATGCGGCTCTCCGCTTCAAATTGAGAGACCCGCCGAAACATATCTGCCTTCACCTATAGAACCGGCGCTGTCGGAGATCCCTTTGAACGTGGATATTGACATAAAGAAGCTTGAGAGTTCGGTCAACCGTAAGCTTACCGGGCTGATCTATTCGGGCGACAGTCTTATGGAGCACGATCTTTCGGTTAAGGTCTGGAAAGTACAGGATTTTGCCTTTTCCGTAAACAATAACACGATAACATACCGCCTCCCTCTGAAAATACGTGCTAAATATCGCTGGAAGGTTGAGAAGTTCGGACTATCTGTCTCCGACGAATATGAGGCTCAGGGGACAATATCTGTTTCATTCAGAACCTCCGTATATATCAACAAAGACTGGAAGCTATTTGCAAGAACCGAAAGTATCGGCTACCAATGGATAGAAGAGCCAAAACTGAGCGTGATCGGTGTCAAACTTCCTGTGACAAAGATTGCAGATATCGCTCTCAGGAACTCTCAGGAGAGTATAACAAAGAGTATCGATAAATCGCTTTCCGATGTTGTAAAACTTGAGAATCAGGTGGCATCTGCCTGGGATATGGTTCAGAAACCGATGCTTGTAAATGAGGAGAACAACCTTTGGATAAAGATAACTCCACAGGATATTTATGTGGCCCCATTTGTAAGCAAGAACAATATTCTCAGGCTGGGTATCTCATTTTTGACTAAGATTGAATCAGTTGCAGGATCTGAACCGGCAGCCGGAGCTCCTGTTCCTCTTCCAATGTTTAAGCAGGTCGCTCGTCAGCCACAACCTTTCAATCTTAATATAGCGGCCGATGTAACCTACGCTACATTATCGCAGATATCTGCCTCACAGCTTGTAGGAAAGACTTTTACCGAGGGGAAACGTTCGATAACAATCACTGGTCTCTCACTGTACAGTAGTGAGGGAAAGGCTGTGGTTGCAGCAGATGTGACCGGCTCTCTAAAGGGAAGGATATATTTTACAGGAAAGATGTCTTACAATACCCAAAAGAGCGCTCTTGAAATTACTGAAGCCGATTTTGATATTAAGACCAAAAGTGTCCTCGTAAAATCGGCAAACTGGCTACTTCACGGACTGATTCTTAAAAAGATTACGCCATATTTAACTTATAACGTTGCAGAGGTTCTGGAGAACACAAAAAAGGAGGTAAACGCCTCTATTGCAGGCTACAAGCTTTACGATGGGATAACCCTTAAGGGCGGTCTCGACAAGATGAATGTCACCGAAGTGAGCATGGTTCCCGGAGCTGTCAGAATAAAGGCAAATCTGTCGGGCAATATCGGATTCGATATAGGCGATATGAAATTTTAGTATTACCCCAGAGCAACATCGAGCATCATCATAGTTGCAAATCCTATCATCGCTCCGATTGTCGAAAGGTCGGTCTCATTGCCGGTCTGAGCTTCGGGGATAAGCTCCTCGACAACAACGAAGATCATTGCACCGGCTGCAAATGAGAGAGCGTACGGAAGTATTGGGGTAACCCATACTACAAGCAGAGCACCAATAACTCCCGCAATCGGTTCAACAATGCCTGAGAGCTGTCCGTAATTAAAGGCTTTCAATCTAGACATACCTTCGCGTCTTAATGGAATTGATACTGCAGCGCCTTCGGGAAAATTCTGTATTCCGATTCCTATCGCGAGTACAACTGCTCCTGCAAGAGCTCCCATATCGTGACTTCCTGTGAGTGCTCCAAATGTAACTCCCACTGCAAGTCCTTCAGGGATATTGTGCATTGTTATTGCAAGGACAAGAAGTATACTTCGCTTCCACTGAGTCTTGATTCCTTCCGGTTTATCTACTGCCATGCCCATGTGCAGGTGCGGCATAATTTTATCGATAATCAACAGGAATGCCCCACCGGATAGGAACCCAATGACCGGCGGCATCCATTTCACACCACCCTGAGCCTCTGTCATATCGATAGCAGGCTTTAGCAGCGACCAGAAACTTGCTGCAATCATAACTCCGGCGGCAAATCCCAGCATCGAATTGAGAACTCTTTTGTCGATTGTCTTGAAAAAGAAGACCATTGCCGAACCCAGAGCTGTCATACCCCATGTAAAAATAGTGGCACCAAGAGCCAGAAATACAGGGTCTATATTTAGAAGGTCTTTAAACTCCATAGATCAATTATTTGTCTCCAAAATTAGCAAGAATTTATTAAAAGAGTAATTTTGTATAAAATATGGTTATATGATCGAGAACGAAATGACGGAAAAGGCAACGGCGCTTTTCGGAGTTGTGGACGGAATCTACGATATGCTCGTCAGGAATGGTGTTTCGGTGCTTCTGGCCTCATGGCTGGACGAAATCATCTCAATGACTCTTCTGCTTATGATTTCGTACATTGCAGATATTGTCTCCAGATACATCATCCACCGGATTATCGAAAGGTTTGCAAAATTTACTGAGAGCAAGTGGGATGATATTTTCGTACAGAACAATGTATTCAGATATCTGGTACATATCATCCCTGGTATTATTTTCTATCTCTGCACACCAATAGCTCTGCGATCTGCCTTTTGGATTGCAATTTTCCATAAGGCCGCATTAATATTTATGGTACTGCAGCTCCTACGTGCAGCTAAGGCCGCAACGCACTCTCTTACAATAATATATAACGAACATGAGGATTATGCGAACAAACCTGTTAAAGTCTTTTTCCAGGTAATCGCAGTTATTATATATTTTGTAGGAGGGCTGATTATACTCAGCATTCTTATCGGGAAGAGCTTTACAACTCTGTTTGCAGGACTTGGAGCCTCTATGGCGATCCTGATGCTTGTGTTCAAGGATACAATTCTCGGCTTTGTCGCCGGGTGGCAGCTCTCCACTAACGATATGCTGAGAAAGGGGGACTGGATCACGGTTCCAAAATACGGGGCCGACGGTAATGTAGAGGAGATGAGCCTATACTCGGTAAAAGTGCGTAATTTCGATAATACAATTACCACAATTCCCCCGTATATACTGGTAAGCGACTCGTTTCAGAACTGGCGCGGCATGCAGGAGTCCGGCGGGCGGCGGGTTAAGAGATCTGTTTCTATAGATATCGGAACAGTTAAATTCTGCACCCCGGAAATGCTCGAAAAATTCAGGAAGATACGCTACCTCACCGACTACATCGACAGAACACAGGCATCCCTGGAGAGCTACAATAAACAGCACAATATCGATAACTCCATTCTTGTGAACGGCCGCCGCCAGACCAACATAGGAGTCTTCCGCGCATATCTGCAGGAGTACCTCAAACAGCACCCTGAGATAAACCACGATATGTCCTGCATGGTTAGACAACTTCAACCTAATGAGAGAGGAATTCCTATTGAGCTATATTTCTTCACAAGGATTAAGGATTGGGAGTATTACGAGAATGTACAGTCGGATATTTTCGACCACGTATTGGCAATCGTACCGCAATTTGAACTCCGTATCTTCCAGTTTCCAGCCGGGGAGAATTACGCCTACCTCATCTCTCCAGATCGGGAATCATAGGAATTTCC
>JAFIHK010000075.1 GCA_017848635.1 Bacteroidales bacterium
ATCAGGGGAACTTTTCGGAACAGTCCGGAAGTATTTCACTCTACGATGAGACAACCGGAACACTTGTAAACAGAGCCTACGAGGCTGCAAACGGTGGAATCAGTCTTGGAGCAACACTTATTTCGGGCTGGGTGGATGATTCAAAACAGGCATACCTGGTATGTAATTATGCCGATAAAATAGAGATAGTAGATGCCCGTAACGGCAAAGTGGCCCGTGCTGCAATTAAAAACAATCTCTCCAGCCCCAGAGCGATTTGCGGCGATGGCAGATATCTTTATGTCTCTAACTGGAGCTCCGAATATACTGTAAATGAAAACTACTTTTACGAATATTACAAGTCATTCATAGCGGTTTTCGATGCAACTACCCACACATTTGTGAAGAAGATAGAGGTTGGGACCGACGCCGAAGGGGTGCTCGTATACAACGGATATCTCTATGTGGCTACCAAGGCAGGTGTTGTGGTTATAAATACTAACTCAACTGACTTTCCGATCGTCTCTACCATAAGACACAACTCGGTCTCAGGGGCGGCAAAGAATCTTGTACTTGATAAGAATAATAAAATATGGGCCTCGTTTCCAAGTCAGGGATTGGTAAAAATCAACCCTTCCACAAAGAGTGCAGAGTCCTACGTAACTGTACCTGTAGACGAAATGGACGGATATATCTGCACCGACGGAGAGTGGGAGAGAGTTCTGACATACAAGACAACATTCAACTCCTCATGGATGCCCGAAATAGCAAGGATATATGCGGTAGATATTGCATCGGGAGCAGTCTCGACACTCTACTCCGGAACCTATTTTTACGGAGTGGGTTCAAGCAGCTCGACAGGCAATATATTTACAGCTGAGGTTAGCTTCAGTTCGAATTCAACATTAAAAGTACTCGATAAAAGCGGAGTTGAGATTAAGTCAACAGCTGCCGGAGTGGGTACCTCAAGATACCTCTCATTCTAACACAATAACACCAACAAGCGTCAAAGATTTTATAAAAAGCTCGGTTTCTGACGCAGCATCACCTCCCTCCTAGTAGTGGAAGGTGATGCTTTTTTTAATGTCGGGATGGATACTGTTTGCAACAGGGCAGGTCTTTGCGCTTGACTCAATTAACCTTCTCTCTCTATCTCCATAGTTGTTGGCAGGCAGATATATATCTATCACCAGCTCTACAACCCTTCTGGGATCGGTCCCCATAATCTTTTCGGTTTCCACTCTTGCCCCATCAATAGAGAATCCGTTTGCACGGGCAGATATTCCCATTATAGTGAGCATACAGCAACCCAGAGATGTTGCAAAAAGGTCGGTAGGAGAGAAGAACTCCCCCTTGCCCTGATTATCAAGTGGTGCGTCGGTAATGATCTTTTCGCCCGACTGAATGTGTGTTGCCTCGGTTCTAAGATCGCCAAGGTAACTGGTACTCATCTTTGTCATAATAGCATATATATTTATTTCATTAATCAACCCTGAGTATCAATCTTCGACCTCAACACCCTTAAGTGTTGCCGAAGTGCACGAAGTTATCCTGACCTTTACATAGTCACCAACTTTGTGATTGCCGGCAGGGAATACGCATACCTTATTCTGCGAGCTTCTTCCCTGCAGCTCCTCTTTCGATTTTTTAGAGTAACCCTCCACAAGAACCTCGAATACCTTGCCGAGATCCTTCTGATTCTGTGCAAGAGAGAGCTCCTGTTGAAGTTCGATTATTTCGTTCAGCCGGGCACTCTTAATCTCATCCGGGACATCGTCCGGAAAGTGTCTGGCCGCCTTTGTATTTGGTCTTTCGGAGTACTGAAACATAAAGGCCATATCGTACCCTACCATTCTCATTATCGATAGAGTATCCTGATGATCCTGCTCGCTCTCTCCACAAAAACCCGCAATAATATCGGTTGTAATCGAGCACTCCGGAATCACCTCTTTTATCTTTGCAACTTTGGATAGATACTCCTCCCTCGTATACTTCCTGTTCATCTTTGAGAGCATGGCATTACTTCCCGACTGTACCGGCAGATGGATATGCCTGCAGATATTAGGATACATAGCCATTGTGTAAATAACACTCTCCTCCATATCTTTAGGGTGGGAGGTTGAGAATCTTACCCTTAACAGAGGATTTACAAGTGCCACTAATTCAAGAAGCTGTGCGAAATTTACCGTATGCGTTGGATTGTCAGGATTGACCCAGTGATATGAATCCACATTCTGACCCAGAAGGGTAACCTCCCTGTAACCGTTTGCGAAGAGCTCCTTAGCCTCTCTCACAATACTCTCGGGCTCCCTGCTTCTCTCTGCTCCTCTAACATAGGGTACAACACAATATGTACACATATTATTGCATCCCCTCATTATTGATATAAAGGCGCTTACGCCGTTCTTATCCATTCTCACAGGAGAGATATCTGCATATGTCTCCTCGTGGGACAATAGAACATTTATCTGCTTGCTTCCCGCTCCAAACTCCCTTAGAAGCATTGGCAGATCCCTATATGAGTCCGGTCCGGCCACAATATCGACAGCAGTATGGCTGAGAAGCTCCTCCTTAAGCCGTTCGGCCATACATCCGAGAATTCCAACTATCAGAGATGGTCTCCTCTTTCGCATCTGCTTAAAGACATCGAGCCTTCCCCATATCCGCTGCTCTGCATTATCTCTGATTGAACAAGTATTTATAAATATAAGATCGGCTTCCGAAATCTCCTCAGTAAGGCTCCATCCGTGTTGCTGCAGCACGGAGAGGACAACCTCACTGTCGTTAACATTCATCTGACACCCGTAGGTTTCGATGAACACCTTTGGTCCTGCAACTCCGGTTACAGGCCTCACTGAATTATATTTGGTCTGCATATTTTCGAAAATATTCCGCAAATATAGCCTTTTTTATACCTTTGTAAGGAATAGAAATAGCCTATGAGAAAGATTTTTCCGATTCTGGCCCTACTGGTGGCTGCACTCACTTCGTGTACAAATTATTCCGGTTTGAGAATTAACTCTGTTGAACTTGGGAAGGTGAATATAAGAGCGATGTCCGATATAGATGCCGGAATTAAGCTGGGTATTGAAAATCCACTTTCGGCAGGGCTCTTCATCAAGGGGGGCGAAGGCTATATTAAAAATAACGGTTCAAAATTTGCAAAGGTTATAATTAACGGCTCCGATACTGCAAAAGCGAAAAGCAGTTCGGTGTGTCTTGTCAATCTTAATATATCTCTGGAGGATCCGATGGCTGCACTTGCTCTGGGCCTCTCTCCGGAAGCTCTCACAAGAGGGGATCTTCGACTGGACGGATTTATTACGATTGGTAAGACAAACGGAGGAAGCAGAAAGCTGAGGGTAAGAGATTATCCTCTTAAAAACCTCTCCTCTCTTATGAATAAATCAAAATAGAAAGTGTATGAACAGAGTTATATTTTTTACGGCAACACTTCTGATTCTATCGGCTGCAGGGTCACTTAAAGCTCAGGTGCAGGACACTATAAAGAGAGATACCGTAATCGTAATACCTCCTCTGGCAGACTCCTCTCTTGTTGGGAAAAGCATCTTCGAACTGATTGGAACGAAGTCGGCAGCGGGGGCACAATCTGCAATTAAACAGAGCGAAAATATAAGGAGTGCCTTCCAAAGACATATCGAGGCATCTGCAAAGAGAAAAATACAGGGTTACAGAGTGAGGATCTATTTTGATAACAGCCAGCAAGCCAGGATTATATCGGGAGAGATTGCTGCAAAATTCAAGTTTATGTATCCTTTAATTCCTGTGTACTGGACACACATATCCCCAAATTTCAAAGTAACCGTAGGCGATTTCCGGACAAAATCGGAAGCGATGAAACTGCTGCGGGAGATTGAATCGACATTCAACTCCGCATTTCTTGTCAAGGAGGTTATCAATTATCCTCCGATATAATCTGACTATTTGATTTACACCTTGTTGTGCCACCATTTAGGGCGCAATTTCTTGGCTATTATCTTAATAGGCGATATATGCCTCTCGATCTTTTCGTCATAAATATCGGATATCCTAACCAGAATTCCTGTCTCCCGCCTCGACCAGCCGGAAGGCGTTCAGGCCTTCACCAGCGGCAGCTTGGGCACCGGGCTTCCCGAGCCGCCCCGCCCG
>JAFIHK010000076.1 GCA_017848635.1 Bacteroidales bacterium
CCATTTAAATCGGGAAAGGAGTCTGGCATCCAGTTCCTGAAGTTCAGAAGGAGCCTTGTCGCTTGTAAGAATGAGCTGTTTGCCGGTATTGTGCAGATGTGTGAATATACTGAAAAACGCATTTTGTGTACCACTCTTACCGCAAAATTCATGTACATCGTCTATAATAAGCACATCTATCATTTGATAGAAGTGAATAAAATCGGTCATCTTATTCTTATTGTTGACAGCGTCCATAAATTGGAACTGGAACCTATGCGCACTTACATAAAGAACTATCTTCTCGGGGAACTTCTCCTTGATAGCGATTCCTATTGCCTGAGCCAGGTGTGTCTTGCCAAGACCTGATCCTCCGTACAGGAAGAGCGGATTAAAAGCACTCTTGCCCGGGTTCTCGGCAATTTTGAGACCGGCAAGTCTTGCCAGCCTGTTACAATCACCCTGAATAAAATTAGAGAATGCATTTTTTGGATTGAGTTGAGGGTCAATCTCAAGTTGTTTCAGCCCAGGAATAACAAATGGATTTTCAATGTTAGCCTCCTGATTATGGAGCTGAAGAGGTTTATTCCGGAACTCCTGAGTAGATTGTTGCGGAAGGGTTATCTTCTCTCCCCCCTCAACAACTTTTACCCTATACTCTAACTTTGCGCTCTTTCCCAGCTCTCTTACAAGAATCTTGCTGAGCAACTCTACAAAGTTCGCTTCAATGTACTCCATAAAGAAAGGTGATGGAACCTCAATTGTGAGAACAGATTCAGAGAGTTTAACCGAGCGGATGGGT
Source organism: Bacteroidales bacterium (assembly GCA_017848635.1). Classification (GTDB taxonomy): domain Bacteria; phylum Bacteroidota; class Bacteroidia; order Bacteroidales; family UBA932; genus JAFIHK01. The sequence goes on from JAFIHK010000076.1 coordinate 782, forward strand.
TCAAACCATGTCTTGAAACTCTGTGGATTAATAGTATCACGGATGATCTGGAGACAGTTATTCCACACAATATTATGTTTGAGTTCTGACATGTAAAAATGAAAAATTGTTGATTAGTCTAGTCACAAAATTGGGGATAAAATTTTTAAAAAAAAACAAAAAACCTATTGTTTTTTTCAAAAAAAATTAATTAACTAGGAATCAGCAAAAAATTCTTTTTTTTTATATCAAAAATAGAGGAGGGGTATTAAAACAGTCTGATTTAGAATACTGTAACTTTAATGTACTTTTTGGGATTCTGATTTATGTTTTTAATTAAAAGATCCATCTCTCTTAACAAATTGTTGATATTTGTGTGAAGCGAATCTGTAGTCAAAATCTTACCCATTGAGCCTTTCGGATCTTGCATTTTTTCGAGCAAATCCTTTAAAGAGACAATAGTCCCTTTAAGATCGGCGCTGTTTAAAGAGTCTGTTATTGATTCAATATTTGAGATAGTGCGATTAATGTTTTTGCTGCCACTTTTTAAATCGCCGCTTACATCCTTTATATTTCCGATGATCTCATTAACTTCCGGAGTCCTCTCTTTAAGATTTCCCGAAATCTCCTGCAGATTGTTCAGAGTGGCCTCAAGCTTTGCAATTGATGATGAGATATCATTTTTGGTTTTATCGTCAAGTACATAATTTATGTTGTCGAATGTTTTATTCATTGCAACAATAAGTGCTTCTGCCTTCTCTTTAAGGGGGATTATCTCCTGAGTAAGCATATTGATTAGAGGAGCCTGTACATTTGTCAGCAAAGTATCCTCCTCTACCAGATACTTTTTAGAATCGCCAAGTACAATTCTTATTGACTTGGTTCCCAATATATCTGAGCTGTAAATCTCTGCAATTGAATTTTCAGGAATATTATATCCTGATTTAACGGAAAGAGCTACAACAAACTGATCCCTCTCCTGAACATACTTGATCTTCTCTACAAATCCCACTCTGAGACCTTTGATAAAAACAGGGCCGGTAGTTGTTAAACCCTCAACATTCTCGTATCGTGCATAATATATATTTGTCCTGTCAAACAGATCCCTCCCCTTAAGATAGTTGATCAGGAAAAAGAGTGCAGATATTATTAATATGCCGAATATTCCGGCCTTTAATTCTTTTGAAATTTTGAAATTCATAATCTTATTTATTTGTCGCCTTAACCTCTCCGTTCTGCTCTTTTACAATAAATGCCTGCGGGAAGATTGTACGGATTTTTTTTAATGAATCACGGGCTTGCTCAAATGTCCCGAAGCTGCCTGTAAAATATTTATGGTATGCTCCTATCTTTATGTACTCTACATCCTTTATCCCTTTAAACTCTTTTGAGCCTTTGGGCAATTTGGTAGATGAGGCCATAATCTGAATCATATACCTTGCTCCTTCACTGACCATTTTGGGAGTCTCATTGGATGATAGGGCCGTTAGAATCTCTTTTTTGTCTGCAACCCTGCTCCCAGGGAGAGTGTCACCTGTGTTGTCAATCTCTTTTTTAGGGCTCTCAATTACAATCGGAGCAGATGTATCTCCTTCGTATCTCTTTTTGTATGATGCGAATGCATTAAAAATACTCCTGGCAAAACTCTCCTGAGACTCTTTGTTAATGAGAATTTTATAGTCATTGTAATTCGAAATAAAGCCAAGTTCGACAAGTATGCTTGGCATGGTTGCCCTCCACAATACCAGAAAGCCTGCCTGCTTGATCCCTCTGCTTTTTTTAATCGGACCGTTATTCAGCGATCTCTGTACCGAAGCAGCAAACTCAAGACTCTGTTCAAGATGGGAGTTTTGTAGAAGTGAAAAAATAATATATGATTCCGGATTGTCAGGATCGAATCCTTGGTACTTGGAGCTGTAATCCTCCTCAAGAACCACTACAGAGTTTTCAAGTTTTGAAACCTCAAGGTTAGAGCTTGATTTATCCACACCCATAACAAACGTTTCGGTTCCGGAGGCCTCTTGTGCTCTGGCAGAGTTTACGTGTATAGATATAAATAGGTCGGCCTTGTTTCTGTTTGCTATTTGAGTTCGCTCATCGAGCGGGATGAAGACATCTGTCTTCCTTGTATATATTACCTCCGTTTCCGGAAAGTTTTCACTAATCATTCTTCCCAGAGAGAGTGCGACATTAAGAGTAATATTCTTTTCGGCATATCTTCTGTCTCTGCTTACTGCTCCGGGATCTGCTCCCCCGTGTCCTGCATCGATTACGATTTTTCTGATTCTGTCAACTCCGTTGCTCTGGCTAAATATAATCGCCGGAAATAGTAAAGAAAAAAGAATCAAAATTATCTTTGGCCGCATTTTTGTTTATATTTATGATTAACTTTGCTCTCTGCAAAAATAGTAATTATTTATTAAACCTTTTGAATTTTGGTGTCGGGGCGATTCTTTAATTATCCTTTAATTACATTGGTTTTGGCCATCTTGCTCTCCTCTTCAAACGAGGGGAGGGGTTCCGGTTATTTTTCAGAATATGTTTCGAATCTGTCCAGAATGCAGGATACTCTCAAAAGGGGCTCCAATAACAGGGATACTTTAAAATTGGGTAAGGATTCTATTCAGAATAAAAAGGATACTTTAGGGAAGGGCTCTCTCAAGGCTCCGGCGTTCTCAAAGGCAAAGGATTCTGTTATTGAGGACTTTTCTAAGGGTAGGAGGTTGATTTACTATTACGGAGATGTATCTGTCAAGTACCAGAATATGGAGCTTAAAGCAGCTTACATGGAGTATGATGTTGACAGTAATGTGGTTTTTGCCAAGGGTATGCCCGACACATCAGGTATTGTCAGAGGTAAACCTGTAATGAGTATGGATGGCAAAAGCTATACAATGGAGGAGGTAACTTATAATTTTAACTCGAAGAAGGCTAAAATTATAGATATGATAACTCAGCAGGATGAAGGTTTTCTTCATGGTAACAGGCTGAAGATGATGCCCGATAATTCAGTTAACATTGCCGGAGGAAAATATACTGTTTGCGAGTATGATCACCCTCATTTCTATATGAAAATGACTGTAGCGAGGTCGGTTACAGGGGATAATCCTGTAACTGTTTTTGGTCCTTCCTGGCTGGTTCTGGAAGATGTCCCGACCCCTTTTTTCCTTCCCTTTGGATTCGTTCCCAAAATGAAGAGCAGGTCTGGAGGTATCCTAATTCCATCTTACGGTGAGGAGACTTCAAGAGGATTTTTCCTTAGAGGTCTGGGTTATTACTTCGTTTTGGGCAATAATTTTGATGTCTCCGTTACGGGAGATATTTTCTCTCTTGGTTCCTGGAATATGCTTGTAACATCGCGATATAAGCAGAGATACAAATATGACGGCTCTTTTAGCTTTAATATTTCAAATAACCAGACAGGGGAAAAGGGTAGTCCTGACTTTGTCCAATCTAAAGATTTTTCACTTCAGTGGACGCACTCTCAGGATGCTAAGGCCAGACCCGGTACATCATTCTCAGCTTCGGTAAACTTCTCATCTCCCTCTAATAACAGATACAACACAAATAGTATTCAGAATACACTTCAGAATCAAATATCTTCATCGATATCATATTCTCGTACCTGGGCAGGCTCACCTTACTCTTTTTCGGCAAGTGCACTGCATAGCCAGAACTCACTTGACAGCTCATACAGTGTAAACTTTCCTACTCTTCGTTTTGAGATGCGAACTGTTTATCCGTTTCGCAATCCAAATTCTGCCGGAAAGCGAAAGTTCTATGAAGATATCTCATTCCAATACAATACCAATTTTGAGAACAAGGTCAATTTCAAGGCTTCCCAGGTGAAAGAGCCCGA
>JAFIHK010000077.1 GCA_017848635.1 Bacteroidales bacterium
TATGATGTGACCAGTAAACCAAAGATACAATTTTGAAAGCGAATCACAACCGGCAAGATACATATTAGTTGCACCGGATCGATGTGACCAGTAAACCAAAGATACAATTTTGAAAGCGAATCACAACAAAGTTGGCATTCCTAATCCAGTTGCATTTGATGTGACCAGTAAACCAAAGATACAATTTTGAAAGCGAATCACAACAAAAAACTCACAGGTAAATTACTCAATCGAGATGTGACCAGTAAACCAAAGATACAATTTTGAAAGCGAATCACAACCAAAATGGTTTGACAGTAAGAATCCAAATGGATTAGCGTTAGAAAGTGAGTTGTTGAAATGGGTTGATAAGAAAAAAGCGCTTCAATGGTTGTCAAACAATTCATCCTACGTGAACTCGGTTGGACTATCATCAAAGCGTATTTCAAAGATAATAACTAACTTCCAAAATCCAACAATAGAGGAGGGAAAAATTATTTCAGAAGTACAAAATATTTCCGAATCATTAAATACAACAATAAAAATAATAAAGGATTTGATGTATATTCAGTCTATAAATCAAAATGGTGAATTCATTTATACACCAAAATAATGACAACTTAGCTTTAGGTGAGATACTTAATACCTTAAATATCTCATTTTCGCCTATATTTTCAGACAGATTTTAACCCTTTTCCATTCCAAATGTTAAATTTGTGTAAGATATCTGCTTAAACTATGAGTGAAAATTCAAATGAGGTGCTGAATAAGGGGGAGGAGCCTGTTGAGGTGGCCTCTAATCACCACACCTGCGGAAATTGCAGTAGGGAGTACGATGGGAACTACTGTCCGCAGTGCGGGCAATCCAAACTGGATATACACAGACCATTTGCAGTACTGCTGGTCGATCTGCTCGGAAATATGTATGCCTTTGATACACGGGTACTTAAAACCCTTAAGGCAGAGCTCTTTAAACCCTGGCAAATAACACTTGACTATCTGGCTGATAAGAGAGTACGATATATGCCCCCCTTCCGTATGTATATCTTTATCAGTATTATATTTTTCCTTCTGCTTGGCGCCTATTCAAACAGGCAGATAGATGAATCTGCTAAGAAGGGGAAATTTATTCTGGAGCTGGAAGGCTCATCGAAATCCGATGTTGCACCGGTTTCGGATGTGAAGGCAGATGATTTGAATAAAACAATCGAAAAGAAGAGTACAGATAAGAAAAATGAGGGAGAGCTAAAACTGGAAGATATTAAGAAAAATCCGAAAGATTATGTGAGCAGATTTTACAGCTACCTCTCCTGGTCTCTCTTCATCCTGATGCCTCTGTATGCACTTCTGACAAAGTTCTTCTTCCGATCGGCCAGGACTCCATACATCGGACACTTTATATTTGCAATCTGCCAGCACACATTTATCTTTATAATATTCGGGATACTGCTGGCTGCTGCATTTATTTTTCCGCATAAGCAGATAGATCCCGAACAGTGGTTACTATTAACCATTCCGGTATATGCTGTAACAGGGATGAAAAAAATATCCGGAAAGCGCTGGATTTCAACTACTCTCCGGATGTTTGCCGTATGGTTTATCTACTCTATAATTCTTTTAGCAGCAGTTGTAACGGTTACACTACTTCTGGTTTTATCGCTGTAGATTTATACTACTTTTTGTGAGAATAGAGTCTGTATCCGAGAATTATACCGACCCTCTCATATTTTGCCTGCCAGTTTACGTAATCTTTTACCAGATTTCTGGCGGTAAAATAGCGTATTTCGGCACTCAACATCTTCCATGAAAATCCGGCTCCGACGGCATAACTATTTGTAGTAGACACATCGAGAGATTCTGCATAAACAATAACTTTGGAGTCAAGCTGTACCGAAAAATTCGGAATAAACAAACCGGTAATAAACAATTTTGAGTTTTTATTCAAATACATATAGAAGCGTGCACCAACAGGAAGATCTAACGATTTTACATCGGCACTCAGTTTGGGATTATCACTGCTTCCTTTAAAGTATTGGTAAGTAGGCTCTACAATAAAGCTCCATTTGTTCTTGTTGAACGGTAGGAATATTTCGAGTTCGGCACCCAGAGAGAATGAGGGGCTCTGATCGATTTTTTTATCAATCGAATTTATATCGCTTAAAAAAGTGAGTGAAGAGGCTGTGGCCCCGGGTTTCAATTTAAAGTTGAAACGCTCTCTCTCATTCACCACCTTTCTTGTTGAGTTTTTAATCCCTTTGCTTGAGTTGAACTTTTCGAAGTAGGATTGCAAAGATCTTTCAGTATAATTAATTGACATTAAGGAGCTTTCACTACTGCCATCGATCCTGACCTCGCCCCAGAGCTGGTTACGGAAAAGATTATTTTCGGCAATATTGTAATTATCGGCCAGATATTTCTTGTAAATCAACTGTTTAACAGGAGAACCGTTTATCGAAAAAAAGAATTTCCGGCAATCGCTATTTTCAAATTTATACAGATTTGCCTCTCCCTCGTTTATTACCTTAAGAAACAGAGTATCAAGAGTAAATGATGGTGCTCTGTCGCTGCCAATTCTGTCGGCTTTATCGGAGGTAAGATCGGCCTCTAAAATAGCCCTTACATATTTTATTGACCCGAAAACTCCAAACTCAGAGACCCCTGTCAAAACCCCTTTAATCTCCGGAGAGCTATCATTTGTTTTATAGATAAATTCGGACGGATTATACTGCCATTCAAGATTTTTAATTAAACACTCAATCTTTTTACCGTTGTTATCGATAATGTATCCCTTCTCAAAGGTAACCTGGGCAGATAGAACTCCGCTTATGCAAATCGTTAGTAATGTGATATATAAGCCTTTCATAAATAAAATATATAAGTTAGTAGATTAATGATCAACATCTTAGCCCAAAGCTAACAATTAACTAGTAATATTCAGCTATTTAAAAGATAAAAATTTCTATTTTCGTCATTATTTTACGATTCTGGAAAAAATTTCCGATTATGAAATTAAGTGACGAAGAGAAAATATCTGCCGTGAAGGCAAAACTGAAGGAGTTGTCAATTGAATATGGATTCCATACTCATCCGCCGCTTCCTACAATAGAGATTGCAAGGGAGTACTGGAGAGATGTTCCTGGAACACACTGTAAAAATCTATTTTTCAGGAATCATAAAGGGGACAGGCACTATCTGGTAATATTGGAGAGTAGCACCGAACTCAATATTCACGATCTTGAGAAGAGACTGAAACAGGGGAAATTATCATTTGCCTCTGCTGAGAGAATGGAGAGGTGGCTCGGTGTGCAGCCGGGGTCGGTATCGCCCTTTGGGCTCATTAATGACCCCGGCCGTCATGTAAAACTTTTCCTGGACCAAAAGCTCACCAATGCCCAACAACTCGCATTTCACCCAAATGTAAACACAGCTACTGTTGTGATCTCATACAGCGACTTTATAAAATTTCTGGAGAGCTGCGGGAACGAGTACGAATTCACTGCGTTAGTCTGATTTAACTCCGCCCTTTTTATTATATTTGTTAATAATATCTCTATGAAAGCACTCTTCATCCACTTTTACGACTTCTCTCCCCACAGTGGCATCAGTAAAAAGATCATTGCTCAAGTGGATGCTCTGCGAAGCTGCGGAATGGATGTTGATCTGTGCTATATGAAGATCGACGAGGAGGGTAACCAGCTGCGAATAGCGGGCGAAAAGGTGATTAGGAATTATGGCAGAGGGCCAATAGCCAGTATTATTAAATGGTTCGATTTTGAACCCATTACACAGTACATTATCTCAAACAATATTGGCTTTGTATATATAAGGAGTTTCTACAACACAAATCCTCAACTTCTCAGATTAATTAAAAAATCAAGAGAGTCAGGGGCTGCTGTTGTGCTTGAGATCCCTACCTATCCCTACGATAACGAGGTGAGGAGCTCTCCTTTGAAACACCGTTTCATCTTTTCAATCAATCGTCTCTTTAGAATGAGGTTGGGCAGATATCTCAATGCAATCGTCACATTCTCCGATTTCGATACAATACACGGAGTTAAGACAATCAAAATTTCCAACGGAATCGATTTCAGTTCTATTCGAATGAAACAAACAAAATCCCACAATTTGAATGAGATCAGGCTGATTGGTGTTGCAGATATCAGATTCTGGCACGGATTCGACAGAGTTATCGATGGCATGGCTAACTACTATTCTAAATACGGCAAAGAGAGAGCCCCGTTCAGAGTGATATTTAACATAGTGGGAGATGGTGACAGTGGCGATGTCAATAAATTGAGGGATTTGATCAAAAGCAAGAGAGTGGAAGATGTTGTTAAACTCTTAGGGAATAAAGCAGGAGAGGATTTAAGCGAATTATTTGATAACAGCGATTTTGGAATAGCGAGCCTGGGCAGGCACCGATCGGGAATCTCAAAGATAAGAACTCTTAAAAACAGGGAGTACGCAGCGCGAGGTATCCCGTTTATATATTCGGAAATTGACGAAGATTTCGATAAGATGCCATATGTTATGAAGGCCAAGGCCGACGACTCCCCTATTAATATCGAAGACCTCATTGAGTTTTATCACTCTCTGGAGATCACTCCCGAACAGATAAGAAACAGCATCGAAAATTCTCTATCGTGGAGAGTACAGATGCAAAAGGTTATATACGCCGTATTATGAGCAACAACGAATTATTATTTTTAGTGCTCTTTGCTCTTGTATTCTATACTTATGTGGGATACGGCATCTTAATGGCCATTCTGGTAGCTTTAAAAAGGTTAATCTTCGGGCGGGCGGGCTCTAAAGTGGTTGTCAATCGTAAGATGGATTCCGGCGCAGAATCTCAAAGTGGGGCCGGGGCAGAGTGGCCGGAGGTGACTCTGCTCATTGCTGCATATAACGAAGAGGCTGTCATAGCAAACAAAGCCGAAAACACAAAAGCACTCAGGGCCCCGGCCGGGAAGCTTAAAGTGGTATGGGTTACCGACGGATCAACCGACTCGACCAACAATCTCCTGGCCAAATATCCAGAATTCAAAGTTCTTTACCAGCCCGCCCGCCAAGGGAAAACTGCTGCTATTAACAGAGCTATGACCCTTATAGATACGCCGCTGGTCATTTTCACCGATGCCAACACCATGCTCAATGAAGAGGCTGTTGAGCAAATTGTTGCATGCTTCTCAGACCAAAAGGTCGGATGTGTTGCGGGGGAGAAACGGGTACATGCAGCCGGCAGCACCTCAACTTCGGGAGAGGGAGAGGGTCTATACTGGCGTTATGAGTCCATGCTAAAGGAGCTCGATTCAAAACTGTGGTCTGCAATGGGTGCTGCCGGCGAACTTTATGCCATAAGGAGCAATCTGTTCGAACCCATCAAAAACGACACCCTGCTCGACGATTTTGTACTCTCTATGGAGATAGTTGCAAAAGGGTACAGGATAGAGTATTGTAAAAATGCATATGCTATTGAGAGCGGATCTCAAAACATGAAAGAGGAGCGTAAGAGAAAGGTCAGGATAGCCGCAGGAGGTCTCCAGTCGATATGGCGATTACGTAAACTTATGAATCCTTTCCGATTTCCATTCACCTCTTTGATGTTTGTATCGCACAGAGCGCTAAGATGGAGCATCACACCTGTTTCGCTCTTTGCTCTCCTCCCCTTAAATGTGCTGCTTGTTATAGATGAGGGGGGGCCACTCTACTCCGTTTTACTGTTGCTGCAGATACTTTTCTACATTGCAGCCGTTATCGGAAGAGCACTGGATAACAGAGGCAGGTCGGCAGGTGTATTCAATATCCCCTACTACTTCCTGTTTATGAACATAAATGTAATCGCCGGATTCTTCTATCTTTACAAAAAAAGGGGTGACGGAACATGGGAGCGTGCAAAAAGGAGTTAAATATTTTAACTGAATAGATATTTTAACAGAGCAGATATTTTATGAAAGAGCAGATATACAAATGGTTAAATAAAAGACCGGGGACAAAAGAGTTTGTTCACAGGCTTATGATCCACCCTGTTAAGGGGAGACCAAGATTGTGGCTCAGGTTATTGAGGCCTCTGTTCAGCGAGCATGGAAAAGGGTCGGTAATATACCGAAGTTCAAGAATGGATGTCGCCCCTTTTAATCGCTTTAAAATAGGGAAAAACTCTGTTATCGAGGATTTTGCAGTAATAAACAATCTGGTTGGCGATGTTATTATTGGCGATGACAGCAGAGTTGGAATAGCAAATGTAATAATCGGCCCTGTTGAGATCGGGAAAAGTGTCATCATTGCACAGAGTGTTACAATTTCGGGTCTAAACCATAACTACGAAAACATATCCCTGCCGATAAAGGATCAGGGAGTATCGACAGCCGTAGTCTCTGTTGGAGACGAAGTGTGGATCGGAGCAAATTCTGTCATAACCCAGGGTGTATCGATAGGAAAGCACTCTGTAATTGCAGCCGGGAGCATTGTTACACACGATGTACCTGAATATTCGGTAGTAGCCGGAGCTCCTGCAAAAGTTGTAAAACTCTACAACAGTGAGCGCGGAGGGTGGATAAAGCCGGGTATTTAACCGATAATTAAACGAAGTCCAGATTAACGAACGGCGTAGACACTTAATTAATATAGCAGCGCCCTGTTCTCATCTTTCTCAAATATTTTACGGGCGTAGCTACAGGTAGGGACAACCTTCAACCCATTTTCGGATACATATCTGACCACCTCATTCATTATGATTGAAGCAATCCCCTGCCCTCTCAGCTCTTCGGGAACGAGTGTGTGATATATCTCAATAATCCCCTCCCTTCCCTTGTATTTTCGGTATTCGACACAACTTACACAACCTCCGGTTATGCAATAAAATCTCTTTGAGAGAACATCGTGTGTCACTTTTATGTTATTATCCATATAATTTATATATTGCGTTATGGATGCAAAAGATTTTAAGTATATAAACAATTCGGAAGCAAAAAAGGTTCTTTCGGTAAATGTGGACAATATTTCGGCAGATGATCTGCTCGGGTTCATATTATTACCGGAAGATAAAATTGAGGCTCTTGTGAATCTTGCGGCAAAGATCAAGGAGCAATATGTGGGGAACACTGTATACTACCGCGGGCTCATCGAATACTCCAACATCTGCGCGAAGAACTGCCTCTATTGCGGAATACGAGCCTGCAACAACAAAGTGGAACGATACGAACTTAACGAGGATGAGGTGGTAAATGCCGCCCGCTTCGCTGCTGAGCACCACTACGCAAGCATTGTAATTCAAGCCGGAGAGAGAACCGACTCACTCTTTACATCAAAAATCGCCAGACTTATATCAAAAATACATTCGGAAACCGGGAACAAACTTAAAATCACCCTCTCGCTCGGAGAACAGAGCGAGGAGACCTACCGACTCTGGAGAGATTGCGGAGCACAACGATATCTGCTGAGAATAGAATCTGCCTCGGAGGATCTCTACAGGAAGCTCCATCCTGCCGATGGAAAACACTCCTACAAAAAGAGAATAGAGGCTATCGAGAGCTTACGCAAACTTGAGTATCAGGTAGGATCGGGAGTGATGATTGGGCTCCCTTTCCAGACACCTCAGCACCTGGTCAATGACCTGCTCTTCCTTAAAGATTTCGACATAGATATGGTGGGAATGGGACCATACATTGAGCACCATGAGACACCACTCTATGAACACAGAGCACTGCTCCTACCCAAAAACGAGCGATTCCTGCTCGGCATAAAGATGGTGGCGGCGCTCCGAATACTAATGAAAGACATAAATATCGCCGCCACCACAGCAATGCAGGCCCTCCATCCGAAGGGACGCGAAATGGCGATCGTGGCAGGGGCAAATGTAATTATGCCCAATATCACACCTTTAAAATATCGAAAAGATTATCTTTTATATGAGGACAAACCTTGTACCGACGAAGATTCGGAAAAGTGCCTCAAATGTCTTGAAAAGAGAATCGCCACAACCGGCAACCAGATAGGTTACGACAGTTGGGGCGATTCAAAACATTTTACGAATCGTAAAAACTCCTAAAACAACTTGAATTAATTAGTAGCGTCTTTCTCCACCGCCGAAGCCGCCTCTTCTCTCGCCACCACCTCTGTTAAATCCGCCGCCTCTGTTGTATCCGCCACCTCTGTTGAAGCCACCTGAAGGTCTGTCCTCTCTTGGTTTAGCTTCATTTACGTTGATAACTTTACCATCGAATTGTGCTTGATTAAGCTCATCGATAGCCTTTTTAGCCTCCTCTTCGTTTGGCATTTCTACAAAGCCAAAACCACGTGAACGACCAGTCATCTTATCGGTAATAACCTTAGCCGATGAAATTTCTCCGTACTCTGTAAACAAGTCCCTGAGGTCATTGTCATTAACACCCCAGCTCAAATTTGAAATAAAAATGTTCATTAAATAAACTTTAAAAAAAATTAATAATAAAATAAAATTAGTGTTGAATAAATGCGAAAGTCTACTTAATGAATACTGGACTAATAAGACAGATTTTCTAAAATTACAGTCAACAAAACAAATTTTGGTGCAAGATAGCTATATTTATCAATATTGCAATTTTTTAACGAATTTCTATCTCCTCAGAGTAAGAAATAACCTCCCCTTTTTCACTCATCCCCACTACCTCAATCATATATTTTCCGGGCATTCCCGATGTATGAAGCAAAAATTTCTGCTCTCCCTTTCCATCAATGCTCATTTTTGGATTCCAGTAGAGTAAACTTCTCAAATCGGGGTGATTCTCCTTCGCAATTACCTTAGAGCCGGAGAACATACAAGGGTACTGTACACCCTGAAAATCCACAATCTTCACATTTTTACCCAGTTTAAGCCCTGGATAGTCCCCCTTATAACTTGATAATAAGACAAGTCCGTCATAACTTACAGCTCCGATCAAAAACTGAGCCCCATAAATTGAGATGGTCTTGATCTTTAGAGGATCGTAGTCGTAAATCTTTTTATGTGAGAATACGGGAATTCCGTCAACCAGTGCAAGAGTACCACCTCTTGAGTAAGTGGTTGAATTGAATGCATCATTCCATCGAACCTGGAGATCAACCTCCTTATCTATCGTTCTGAATCTCAGCTCCGGAATATACTCAACCACAACCTCCTGCATAACAGGAAATCTTGTATAATCATCAAGTTTATAAATCTTAGGCTGAATATTGAGTAAAGGGTCCTTACGAATCTTCATCATCTCAAAAAGAGTATCCACTCCGAATCTCCTGCCAAGCTGCATCTCTATACTGCGCTCTCTGAGAGGCAATTCGATCGATTTATTCAGAAGCAGTTCCGGGAAAGTACCGGCATTTGGTTTCAAAAACGAATCTTCCAGAATCAACGAAACCACATTGTTAGTATCTGCACCGGGTATCTCAAGAACAGCCTCCCTGTTCCCAAAGATAGAGTTGGTGAAAAACTTAACCTTTCCATCGGTTGATACATAGGATGTGTAAATATTGGGCTCCTTACCTACAGCGGCAAGGTAAGCGATATACTGGACACTGTCCCTCACTTTAAGAGATACACTACCGTTTACAATTTCGCCCTCATATTCAGGAGTCACTTTGCCGGTGAATCTGATATTTGCCGAGTTCCATCCGGCAGATGACATAAATGTAGAGAAGCTCTCATTTACATATGCAGGCAGATCTGCTTTACGCTTGACACTTACAACGACATCCATCTGCTCACCCGATAAATTTTTTACAACTACCGGGTAGGAGTTATTTACAGAGAGTCCGCTGCCATAATTTACCTCAATTAATGAGGAGTTGGGAATTTTAACGGCATTGAGTCCGGATTGGTCTGCCTTGTCGGTTACTTTAACATTTCCCTCTACTCTGTCGGTTGTCAAAGTATTAAAGACCGGAATCGATTTTGAGAAGAGGTTAAGACTCTCCTCATTATTCATTGCTTTGGTATATGCAACAATCTTGTACGACCCTGTCGGGATAGCGGGAGGAAGATCGACCTTTCCGCTGCCTCTGCCTTCGTTCAGGTGGATCTTGGCAGTTGAAACAACCCCTTTGCTGTTTTGGATCTCGACATAAGCAACGCTGCTTATCTGCGAGAGTGTACCCTTCGATTTTGTTATGTCGAAACAGTATAGAGACACCCATATTGACTCACCGGCGATATATGCATCCCTGTCGGTAACCAGATATAATCTCTCAGCCACTTTACTTACCGGAGTGGCAACTCTCCTCTCTTGTGAAATACCGGCAGTAGAGACAACAGCCAGCATCACTAATAATATGTATTTATTTAAATTTTTCATACAGGTTGAAGTTTGTGGATCCTAAATATCAGAAGTTGGCCAGAATGATGGTTTTTTCTTTGTTCCTGTCTTCCGGCAATCTACACAGGCAACAGGTGCCCATATAGTCTCATCTGGAGGAAATGACCAGGAGACGATATCGTAACCGTCATCCCACAGAAGTTTAGGATTACCCGGATTATCAGGATTAATCACAACTGTTTCGCAAGTCTGTGGAACATCGTACACTCCAATTAGTTGCCCATATGCAAAAATTCTCTTTTTATTTACAGTAGAGGCACTTATGTACCCAATAATAGTCTGATCTTCTGTGTTTATGCTCTTGAGGTTACCCTTGATTTCACTTGGCTGGGGAGCGAAGATTCCTCCAATATCATCGGAGATCTTTCTTATATTCTCCCAATACTGATACCCCTCCTTGGTAAGAGACTGCTGAATGAGCTCCATCGAGTATACATAGCTTATCCTGATATCATCGTGGCCCATCGAAACAAGCTCCTTTTGGTGAATCCTGTTTTCGGCAAAATTTTCGGTAGAGGCAACAATGATCTTGGTCGAAGATGCTTTATTCCAGCAGTAATAGCGATTATCGCTCCAGCTGGGCAGATAGTCGTATGTATTAGTAACCCTGTTGTAGTATACATTAGAGAGGAATTTTGAGTGAAACTCCCAATCTTCATTGTAGCTCCATTTATAATATTTTGAACTACTCTCAGTACCGTGGGTGTTAACATAGAATGTAACGTTAGGTACATCCATATTTACTTTATAACCAACTGAGTCAATCGGAGGAGTAATTTGTACGGACATCATATCCGACTCTATCCTGTTTCCGGAATTTAGAGTTACACACAATTTGTATTTTTTTGTAACATCAAGTGTGAGAGTATTAATTTTATAAATCCTGTGGCCATCTCGTGTTGCAGCTGTAGCCGTATATTTTGTCCCGGTTTCGCTCTCTACCCATACAGTTGCATTTGTAACATAAGAAATAGTTTTGGTATTGGAGAGCGATTGTGAGTAGCTCACAGTCACTATTGTGGTATCGTTTGCTATAATATCACCCTCTATAACAAGCATATTATCAATCGAATCAACTCCCTTAGGTTCAAAAGGAGTTATACACGATACAACAAAAAGGGTCGCGAATATTACGGGGAGGAGCAGTGAAATTCTCTTTTTCATATTCATCTTGTTAGAATTTAATATTATAGTTAACATAAGGAATAGGTGCTCCAAATATTGAGAGCATATAGCCCTTTATTGCAGTCCCCGAGTTTGTATCATAGTATACCGAATAGGCATTCTTTCTTCCGGTGAGGTTATATACACCGAATGTTATTGTGTGGTAGGTCCAGTACTTCAGATAGTGACTTGGCTCAATATTGATAGCCACATCGAGCCTGAAGTAGTCAGGAATCCTGTAGGCATTCCTGTCGGAGTAGTACAATCTGTAACCACCTCCGTAGTAGTATCTGCTGATAGGAATTGTAACCGGACGACCTGTCGAATAGTCAATATTCATAGAGAAGCTGTATCTCTGAGTAAACTTATAGTTGGCAATAACCTTGAAATCGTGAGGTTTGTCGTACGAAGCCGGGTACCAATCCCCGTCATTGATATTGTACTTCTCTTTATTTCCTGACTCCCTTAGGAAAGTTCTTGAGTAGGTGTATGAGACCCATCCGTTCATCTTTCCGAGTGGTTTTTTGGCCATAAGTTCAATTCCGTAGGCTTTACCCTCAGTTTCAAGCACATCCCTCTCAATATTTTCATTCATATTAAGGATTGCACTGCTCTTATAATCGAGGTAGTTATTCATCGCCTTGTAGTAGGCCTCAAGTGAGAGTTCGACTTTATTGCCCATGGCATTATTATAAATTCCAAATGCAGCCTGCCATCCGTTTTGAGGGCGTATATTCGCATCGCTCAGCTTCCATGTATCTGTAGGAGCCACCGAAGCAGTATTCGATAGCATATGGATATTCTGCCTCATACTGTTAAAACCGGCCTTTACCGTAAGGTTTGGATTAATAGAGTAGCGGGCAGATACTCTCAATTCGGGATAGTGATATGTTTTAACCACACCACCTGAGGCAACATTTACAGTGTCTGTTATATCCCCCTCGTTTCTCTCACTTGAAGAGTATTTGTAGTAAGTAGCAGGACCCAATGCAGAGTATAGGCCGTATCTCAATCCCATATCA
>JAFIHK010000078.1 GCA_017848635.1 Bacteroidales bacterium
CGTAGTAGTGTACGTTACGGATTGTGTGGAATCTTGTAGCCTTCGATTGATCGATGAGCTCAATAAAGTCATTTGTGATAGATAGCTGAGCATCACCGGGGCCGGTACCGTCGCCAAATCCATCCTCATCTCTAAGCCCGTTATCATATGTACCATATGTTGAGTGAAGAGAGAGCGATTTAAGATTTTCAGTAACTGCATAGTGCAGTTGCCAGATCGATTCACTCCCCTCTGAGAAGATTTTGGTATAGTCTCCACTCTGAAGAGAGACCGATGCCTTTGAAATAGCATCATTTGCAGCTAATATGGTATTTGTCCAGTCTCCCTTATATAAATATACCCTCGACTGGAGCGCCTTAACAGCTGCCGCAGATACTCTGTATGGAGAGTTTCCGCTATCATTGTTATTGAGGAGTGTGTATGAATCTGTAAGGTCGGTAACAATCTGCCCCCAAACAGCATCCACTGTCGATCTTGGGACAGAAGCCTGTTCGGTTATGCTTCCTCCTTCGTTAAAAAATGGTTTGGTGAGAAGTGGAACACATAGGTTAAAATTATCGATCAGCTGACCCGGAACGCGACTATATACAATACTGAGGTTGAAATAGTTGTAAGCCCGCAGGAAGAGAGCCTCACCTACGAGAGCTTTAACCTTACTGGTCTGCTCCATCTCGGAGAGATAGTATATTGCTTCATTAAGAGCACCTATCTGCTTATATGCCGATTCCCATATATCAATGTTGTAATATGGCTGGAAATTATACTGCCCTATATAGCTGGTTGCACCTGGGGATAGCTGACAATTATCTCCCAGAACATCGGGGATGCAAATAAGATCTCTGCCGGCGTAATATGAGTCCTGTAACTGATCATATACTCCAATAATTAAGCTCTCGCAACCGGCAACTGTCTTTATCTTATCTTGCGGTAATGCGTGCTTTGTACTGACATCAAGCAGCGAATCGCAGGATGATGCTGCAAAAAGCAGCGTAATCGATACAAATATTAATTTTATATTTTTCATCTCCGGATTATTTAAAAGTTGATCTTTATACCTAAACTGTAACTCTTAGACTGAGGGTAATTTCCTCTGTCAATTCCTATCGATTCCGGATCATATCCCTGATACGGAGTTGTTGTCCAAACATTATATGCCGTAGCATAAATTTGTGCATCTGTTATTTTCAATTTTTTAACCAACTTCTTAGGGAGGTTGTAGCTGAGATTTATATTCTTAAGCTTTATAAAGTCAGTCGACTCATAGATGAGACTCATTCTTGTATCGCCGTTATTATCATACTTCATAGGGTTGCCCGGATATGCTCCGTCAATAACCGGTTTTGGGACCCAGGTTACATCGCCCGGTGCTCTCCAGTAGTTGTTGTACATATCGGCAAGAAGGTTATTATCGGCAGCCTGTCCAATCAGCACAGCCTTGTCATTCCAGTATTTAACCGCTCCGCTCTGAAACTGAAAGAAGAATGAGAGTGTAAAGTCTTTCCAGGTTATTGTATTCTCCATACCTCCGAAAAATTTAGGATCCTCTCCCTTTGTCCAGAAACGGTCTTCAAGAGTTGGATTATATGTTATATAACCATCTTTATCATAGTACATGGGACGTCCGTCCGAACTGTTTACACCGGCCCATTTATATACATAACTAGCTGTTATTGGTTTCCCCACTTTATATTGTCCCAACTCCTCAAGTCCGTCCTGTAATTCTGTTATAAAATTTTCAGAATATGACAGATTAATAGATGTCTCCCATCGAAACTCCCGGCCGTCAACATTTACAGTGTTCAACTGAAAATCGACCCCTTTATTTCTAACCCCTCCCATATTCGAAGGGATTATACTGAATCCGGTTGTTTGAGGAATAATTCTGTAGTAGAGCAGATCCTTTGTATCATCCATATAGAGGTCAACATTTGCATTGATCCTGCTGCCAAACATTCCAGCAGTAATACCAATGTTTTTTGAGTGCTTCTTTTCCCAGGTAAGTTTCTGATTGCCTATCGAAGATGGTTTTATTCCGGATAAACCGTTATATGCAGAGTTTGCTTCATAAAGCCTGTCCGAAACATAGTCCCCTATGCTTGCGTTTCCTGTAATACCGTAACTTGCACGCAATTTAAGGTCGTTCAACCATTTAATATCTGCAAGAAACTTCTCCTCCTTCACTCTCCATGCAAAGGAGAGAGAGGGAAATGTTCCCCACTTATTATCTGCACCGAATCTTGAGGAGCCGTCATACCTTATTGTTCCTGTAATTATATATTTATCTTTGAATGTATAGCTTGCCCTTCCGAAAAATCCGGCCATTTTCCATTCCGAATAATCCTCTGTTGTAGAGATCGGTGTTGCAGCGCTGCTAAGCAGTCTTAAGTCCGGGCTTGATACTCCGTTAGCCTCTGCACCTATCATATGATATTTATGGCTGCTGTATGAGAAACCACCCACCAGGCTTAGCCGATGTATATCCTTTATTGTTGTATTATATGTTAATACCTGCTCCGATTGAAATTTGTTTATATCGGTAGCATTTGCCATAATCGCACCGTTCACCCTCGATCCGAGCCTTGTTCTCGGATCGCTGAACTGATGTTCGTTCAACCATGTTAAATCGAGGTTGTAACTACTCTTGAACTCAAGCCCTCTTAAAAGCTTCATTGTGAGATCATTTGCCGAAAGCAGATTACTCGTTTTCCCAGTATATTCGTTAAGCTCAAGCATCTGTGGGATATTGTAAAGGAAATATCCATACTGAAGATCCGAGTAGTAGTTTCCGTCGGGGTCTCTGGGAGAGACACCCGGCAAAAGGAACATAGCCGTTCTGGAAGGATTGGCTGCCCCAACAGTTGAAGACTGATTATGCAGAGTTCCGCTAAATGTATTGTTACTGTTCAGAGTGAGCCAGGGGGAGATCATATGGCTGAGATTTAGTCTGCCCGATGTTCTGTTAAAACCTGTATGTCTGATAATACCATCAGTTTTATTAAATCCGGCAGATACGTAGAACTTGGTCTTGTCGGTTCCGCCAGAAAGACTGATTTGATAATTCTGAACAATTGATTTTCTAAAGATTTCGTCATACCAGTTTGTGGTAGGGGCATTGGAGTATCCGTCATCGCCCCAGCCGAAGCTCTTGAAGAGGTTGAGCTTCTCCTGATAAGTATTGGTACCGTAATATCCGTCATAATTCTTGTACTCCAGAAGGGCAAATTCAGCCCACTGTTTACCGTTGAGCAGAGGGACCCTGCGTACCAGCTCCTGGATTCCGGTTGTTGCGGTAATCGAGACTTTAGTCTGGCCTGAAGATCCTTTTTTTGTTGTAATTATAACGACTCCATTAGCTGCCTGTGCTCCATAAATAGAGGCGGAGGCACCATCTTTCAAAACACTTATAGACTCTATATCATCGGGATTAAGACCGGCCAGAACATCTGCATTTGTTAATATGTTAGTTGTCTGGGCTCCATTAGTAACCTGAATTCCATCAATAATATAGAGCGGCTGAGTATCAGCATTAATCGAACCCCTTCCTCTGATATTGATTGAGAATGATGAACCGGGAATACCCGAAGATGATGTTACCTGCACCCCCGACATCTTTCCCTGGATTGCTTTTTGAAAGTTAGAGCTGTTGGATTTTGCAAGTGCAGATGCGCTTATATTTTCAATAGATCCTGCAATATCCTTTTTTCTGGCTACACCGTATCCTACAACTACGATCTGATCCAGTACGTTTTCGGCCTCTCTGAGAGTAACGTTAATCTCCCTTCTGCCTTGAATTCACACCTCTTGTGGCTGCATCCCGAGAAAGTTGAAAACCAGAATGTTCTGCTTTCCAGGATCGGTTATTCTCAATTTATAATTACCGTCGTAATCTGCAACCACCCCTTTGTTTTTATCGCCCTTAACCACAACCGATGCACCTGTAAGGGGAAAGTTATTGGCATCGGTTATCTTCCCGGATACATAGAGGGAGTCCTGCTGTAGAGCTGATCTATTGCCATCTGTTTTGGCCGGGGCTTTTACACCTGATCTCTTTATATAGATAACCTTTTTGTCAATCGAGAATGTGAGGTCTGTTCCCTTGAGGCAACCCTCCATTATCTGCTCAACAGTACTTGAAACATACTCTCTGTTTATTTTAGGAATGTTTGCCACATCGGCATCTTCATAAACAAAAAAGTAACCGGAGATTGATGTTATCTTAACCATCGCCTCCTTGAATGTTACATTGTTTAATTTTATGTTGTATACCTCCTTCTGGTTCTGAGCAGATAATATGCTAGAAGAGAAAAGTAATGAATACAATAAAAAGAAAACAAACGAATTTTTAAAACCTTTGTTTTTTTTCATAATTAGTTTAGTTAAGTAGGTAATATATTAATGTATGGTTACAGTTTTTCCTTTTACCTTTATACGGCCGGGCATCATATTGGCAAATGTTGCAAGCAGCTCTTCGGGGCTCTCTCCTCTGTTAAGTTTTCCTGACATCTCGATACTCTTTGCACTCTCGTCAAGAAAAACCACCTCCAGGCCATACCATCTGCCAAGATTTTTCATTATATCCTCCAATCTCTGCTTGTCGAAGAAGTAAAATCCATCTCTCCAGGCTGTATAAATATCCGTATTAACCTCCTCTACCTTAACATCTGCCGATTGCTTGTAATATACGGACTGCTCTCCACGATCAAGGATCAATCCATCCTCCCTCCCTGTTTTGTTTTTGTAGCCTACCTTGATTTTACCCTCAACCAGCGTAGTTGCAACATTGGAGTCCTCTTTGTAGGCCTTAACGTTAAACCGGGTGCCGAGAACATTTATAGTCATACCGTCCACACATACGCTAAAAGGTCTTTTTGCATCCTTTGAGACATCAAAAAATCCCTCTCCGTCCAACTTTACCTGCCGGGAGTCTGATTTAAAGTCCGAAGGGAGTGTAAGAGTACTTTTAGAGTTGAGCCATACAACCGACTCATCGGGAAGGATCACTTTAAAGAGCAGCACCTCGGGAACTTTTATCTGATGAATCGACTTACTACTCCCTTTTTTGGGAAAGTACTTTAATGTATTGTTATCTACCTTTACGCAAACATCATCTATTACACTGTTATTGCTGACCGAATTGAGGCTAATTGCCTTGGAGCCGTCAATAATAAGTGTTACCTCATTGGAATAGTCAAACGTTTTAAGGGTTCTCTGATCTTTAACCTCCTTGACAATCTGGATTATGGAAAAGGCCGTCACAAGCCCCAAAATCCAGAGTGCAGCAACTCTCCAGAAAGCAGTACTCTTGATAAACGGAAACCCTGTTCTTAATCTCTTTGGACTCTCTTTAGGTGTTACTATCTTCTTGTAATCCTTGTAACGACTCCTTATGTAATCTTTATCCTTAAGTTTGTTATATAAGCCTTCGTTTTCCGAAGAGGCCTCCCTCCAAGACTTCAATTCTGCCTCCTCCTGTTCGTCCAACTGAGACAAAAGATTTTTTGTTAAGAGAGACTTAATTCTGTCAAACTGTTCTTCTTTCATAATACATTCATTTGGTTAATAAACAAAAATAAGTGCCCTTTATGTATAGGACAACTTTAGATTGAAAATGGGTGGAATGTGGATTAATTATAATTTTTTAAAATGTAGAGAGCAATAATAAAGAGATCTTTCAGGGACTCTTTTAACAACTGCTTTGCCCTGGCTTTCTGACTTTTTACTGTATTTAGCGAAATCCCAAGCTTATCTGCAATCTCCTGATTACTCAGACCCTCTATGTAACTAAGCCTGAAAACTTTGTTGCATCCCGATGGAAGAGCATCTATTTTGGAAAAAATTTCGAATAGAATCTCGGTTTCTATTCTGTCGAGCAGATATGATGAATTATCGGCCCCTGTTTCGTTAGATGAAGAGTATTCGGAGTATCTCTTTCTGACATTATCTTTTTTAATATAGTTCAGAGAGGCATTTCGAACCGAAGAGAAGAGATATGATTTAATGGTGAAACCGTTCTCAAGGGTAACCCCCTTTTCGATTATTTTTGCAAACACAGAATGAACAATATCTTCGGCTTCATCGTATGACTTTGTGTATTTGTACGCAAAAAA
>JAFIHK010000079.1 GCA_017848635.1 Bacteroidales bacterium
AGAGTTGTCCGGTTTCACAACAATTGCCGTCTCCTCATCAATTCCGATACCTCTGAGACCCGGATTATCCATAAGGACAGAGAGAAGCCTTATCTGCCTCTTTCTTTTAAGAAAATGTTGATCGATAACTATATTGTTCAGGAAGGCAAAGCCCTTTGCTGTCTCAACATCCCCTTTCTCTATAGTATTAAATATCTGAGAGTTTGTCGTATCGCTCCTCTGCTCTCCGGTGAGCATAACCCTGCTCATAATAGCGGCTCCTGCACTGGTTCCACTGACCACTCCCCCATTTTTGTAAATCTCCCTTATTCTCTCGAGAAATTTTGTACCCTCCAGGAAATCACTGAGAATAACCTGATCGCCACCGGAGAAAAAGATTGCAGTTACTCCGTCAAGCTTGGCAAGATTCTTCGGAGAGTCAATACTATCCTTTTCACAGAAAATAAAATCTGCCGACTTACAGCCAAGCACTCTGAACTCGGCACTCTGTTTGATACCGGTCTCTTCGGCAACTCCACTGGCAAAGGGAACAACTAGAACTTTTGATTCGGCCCCTCCGCTGTATTTAATAATTGTTTTTAGTATTTCTGCAATCCGGTCTCCTCCCCCTTCGATTACAAGCGTTCCCTTGGAATCAATCTTTTCCGGTTCATATTTAAGCTCCTGTTGAGCGGAATTGCGACAAGAGGTGAGATGTAATAATAAAATTATTACAATAAAAATGTATCCTTTTTTCATTTGTTATTTGTTTTCAGTCGTTAATAGTTGGTAGGCAAGTGCAGATGCAGTCTGAAGGTCCTCATAGAGGATAAACTCATCGTTGCCGTGCGGATTTTGTGCACCGACACCAAGGTTTATGGTTTTTACACCCTTCTCATTCAGAGAGTTAGCATCGCTGCCGCCCATCGATTTATTTGGAACGGGAGTTAGACCCACCCTTTTGGCAACTTTTGAGAAATGGACAAATGGGAGATCATCCTCTTTGATATTGTAAGGTGAAAAATCCCAAAAGTATTTTGACTCCATTCTGGCACCATATTTAGCGCAGACCTCATTAAAATCTGCAATTATTCCATCCATCAATTTCTCTCCGTACGATGAGATGTCGGTCCTTAGCTCCCCGGTGAGATGTACTTCGTCGCAAACTACATTTGTACCTGTTCCACCCCTCACTATTCCGATGTTGGCAGTTGTGACTTCGTCAACTCTTCCGAATGGGAATCTGGTCATTGCCTCCGCTGCCACTTTAATTGCATTTATTCCCTTCTCCGGGGATATCCCTGCATGGGCAGATACTCCTCTGATTATGAACTCAAAATTTATGGCACCGCAAGTTGCCGACACAAAATTACCCGGTTTTAAGTAGGAGTCGAAGACAAAACCATACTTAATACGGGGATCCGGTTTGTAATAGATGGATCCGGCAAGGGTGGTCTCCTCGCATACGGTGAAGAGAAGGGTGCAGGGTTTTAAATTACCCGACGCCACAGCTCTCTCAAGAGCATAAAGTATGGACGAAAGACCTCCCCTGTCATCTACCCCGAGCGGTGTCGTTCCGTCGGATGTAATTCTGTCCTCCAGAAACATATGTTTAAGATTAGCTGTTGACCTTGGGGTATCCATATGGGAGGCGAGCAGATATTCGCCTCCTCCAAGGATCTCAACAATAACATTCCCACTACTCCCTTTCGATAACTCACTTGCACCATCTATAAAAACCTCCAACCCTAATCTGTTTACAAAGTTTTTAATGTAAGAGGCAACAGGGGCCTCATTACCCGAGGTAGCATCAATTGAGGTCAGTTCCGTAAAAATCTGCTTAAGTCTTTCGTCCAATACTCTATTGTTCATCTCACATTTTTTTATTTTCCGTAAACATTAACATTTGCAAGGCGGATATAGTAGCAATCTGTGCAATTACCATGTACAAATCCGATATAAACGCTCTTTCCCTTATAAGCTGTTATATCTATGGTCTCTGTCTTATCAGTTGCATAACTTGCATCGAGCTCAGTCCAATCCTTGAGTATCGTTGCCTGACGACAATTTGCAAGCGTGATCGGAGATTCCGAAATCACAACTCTGTAATTCTCTTCGGGGTAATCTTCATCACCGGCTGAAATATCATAGGTTAGCAATACCTGTTCGGTAGTGTTACCGATATTGATAAGAGGAGATACAAGATAGTTCTCAGGTGTTAAAGCTCCCACTCCACCGCCACGGTATGAGTCCGATGTTGCATGGCTCTTGTAATATTCCCAGTTGTATCCGTCACCATCCTTATCAATCAGAGTCCATGTATCAGGAATCTCTGTCTGAAACTTCTCAGTAAAGTAATATATCCTGTCCGGGGCTATCTTGTAGTTAAGAATAGATGTAGGCTTGTTGGCTTTGGTATCGGGAGAGTCTTTAAGAACAACATAGAAATTCTTTCCGCTTTTTTTAAGCATATTCACCTGAATATAACCAAAATACTTGCCCTCCGGGATAGTGAGAGCACCCTTCATTGTGGTAGTTGAGAAAGTTGAATTTTCGCTGTTGACAATTTGATAATCTACCCCCTGAACTGCTGTTGAGAATAGAGTATCCACCACAGACAAACTTGTCCCGGCAGGAACCTCCTCCACATACTTATCTTTATCTGTGAGGTAGTATAACTTCTCAACAATCTCGTAATTAACAGTAACATCGGCAGTAGAGGTACTGATCAGCTGAATACAGATTGAGTCAAGCCCTACCCTGCTATTCTCCTTCTGGAGTATGTTACTTACGCTCTTCTGGTTATTCTCGAAAGCGCTGAATTCATAGTATTGCGGACCCTGATAAGTCCAATCCTCTTTTTGGCATCCGCTCAAAAGGGCAGATAAGAGAAGAACAAAACTGATGTATGTTGTATTTTTCATGATTCTAGTATCCTGGGTTATTTACTAATTTTTTATTTACATCCATTTCGGTTGCACCGATAGGGGCAACTACACGATAATCGGCATACGGGATCTCGGCAAGACCGTTAGGCCTTGAAATAGGGAGTCCCAATCTCTTCATATCGAAGAATCTGTGACCTTCAAAGGCGAGTTCTATTCTTCTTTGCAGCAGAATCTCATTTAACAGAGTCGAGTTCACAGCATCGGTATTGTCTAACCCTCTGTATGTTCTGAGCAGATTAATATCTGCCCGGGCAGGTATATAGTTCTGCATATGAGCATATGCTTCGGCTCTGTTGAGATATACCTCCGAGATCCTTATCAGTGGAACATCATCCAGACCAAAAACTCCTCCCCAACTGTTAAACTTTGTTGTCCACCACAGATCTTGTCCGTAGTAGTGTACTTTACGGATTGTCTGGAATCTAGTATCGTTTGACTGATCGATCAGTTCGATGAAATCGTTTGAAATAGAGAGTTGAGCATCTCCGGGGCCGGTACCGTCGCCAAATCCATCCTCGTCTCTAAGCCCGTTATCATATGTACCATATGTTGAGTGAAGAGAGAGCGATTTAAGGTTTTCAGTAACTGCATAGTGCAGTTGCCAGATCGATTCACTCCCCTCTGAGAAGATTTTGGTATAATCACCGCTCTGAAGCGTAACCGATGCCTTGGAAATGGCATCATTTGCCGCTAATATTGTATTTGTCCAGTCTCCATTATATAAATATACTCTCGATTGTAGTGCCTTGACGGCAGCTGCAGATACTCTGTAAGGTGAGTTTCCGCTATCATTGTTATTGAGGAGTGCGTAGGAGTCTGTAAGGTCGGTGACAATCTGCCCCCAAACAGCATCCACTGTCGATCTTGGGACTGAAGCCTGTTCGGTTATGCTTCCTCCTTCGTTAAAGAATGGCTTGGTGAGA
>JAFIHK010000080.1 GCA_017848635.1 Bacteroidales bacterium
AGCACAGGTTGTACGGTGTTCCAAATTATTGGATAGACCTGTCAAAAGGGTCGCCTTGCGTGGGGGTCGTGGTGCCTCGCTTATTGAATCTGCCCGCAGCAAAGGGGCCCAGGTATATATAACGGGTGATATCTCTTATCATAACTTTTTTTGTGAAGATGGCTTTATGCTAATGGACATCGGCCATTTCGAAAGTGAGTCGGGAGTGCTGGAAGTTATGGCTGCGATACTTAGAAAAAAATTACCTACATTTGCAGTCCGAAAATCCGATAACAACAATAATCCTATATATTATTACTGATATGTCAACAGCTAAACCAAAAAGCAATAAAAATCTTCCACTTGACGGAGGTACTTTCATATCTCTGCAAAAATCAATTGTGGAGGGGGATATCAGCATGGAGACAAAACTCCATCTGCTCTATGAACTTCAAAAGACCGACTCTAAAATAGATCAGCTGAGATTACTGAGAGGAGAGTTGCCTATTGAGGTGCAGGATCTGGAAGATGAGATCTCCGGCCTCAGAACGAGGGTAGAAAAGTGTATGCTTGAGATTAAGGATTATGATAAACTTATCTCTCAAAAGAAAATCGAGATTCAAACAGCTAAGGATCATATAGAAACTTACACAGGTCGTCAGGCTAATGTTAAGAATAACAGAGAGTATGAGTCTCTTACAAAGGAGATTGAGAATCTTAATCTCGATATTGAACTGGCTGAAAAAAATATCACCGAGTTTACAAAAAAACGTACCGAAAGAGCAGCAGAGCTTGAATCTGCCAATCTTAATCTGGAGGAGAGGTCAAAGGATCTGGAGACCAAAAAAAGGGAACTTGATAATATCGTTTCCGAAACTGAAATGGAGGAGAATGACCTTCTCAAAAGATCGGAGGATCTCTCGTCTAAAATTGATGCCAGAATGCTTGCTGCTTACCACAAGGTAAGAGAGAACTCCAGGAACGGTCTCGCTGTTGTAACCGTTAAAAGAGATGCCTGTTCAGGTTGCTTCAACAAAATTCCTGCTCAGAGACAGATGGATATCGCTTCAAACAAAAAGATAATTGTTTGTGAATATTGCGGCCGTATCCTTGTAAGTGCAGAATTTGAAGGGGAGTAATGGTTGACAGACCTCATATCATGAGGGACCTGTTTTTCAGTCATATAGCTCAAACATCGCCCTCGCCGTTGGCTATTGAGATCTCAAAGGCCAAGGGGGTATTTATGTACGATACATCGGGCAGAGATATTATCGATCTGGTGTCGGGAGTATCTGTCAGCAATGTCGGTCACTCCAATCCGGAGGTGGTGGATGCTGTCGTAAATCAGGCGAAAGATTATATGCACCTAATGGTCTATGGGGAGATTATTGAATCTCCTCAAGTTCTTCACGCACGTCTGCTAACATCTCTTCTGCCAGAAACTCTTAACTCCGTATACTATGTAAATTCAGGTAGTGAGGCGAATGAGGTTGCTATAAAACTGGCAAAGAGGGCGACAGGAAGAAGGGAGATAATTAGCTGTATAAATAGCTATCACGGAAGCACGCACGGTGTCTTGAGCATAATGGGAAGTGAGACCTATAAAAGAGCTTACCGTCCTCTACTGCCTGAAACAAGGCAGATCCGCTTCAACTCAACTGAGGATCTATCATTAATTACAGAGAAGAGTGCGTGTGTCATAGTAGAGCCTGTTCAGGGAGAGGCAGGGGTCATTGTACCCTCTGACGGTTTCTTGAATAAATTGAGGGAGAGGTGTAACGATACAGGAACAATATTGATATTTGATGAGGTTCAGACAGGATTCGGCCGTACCGGATCAATGTTCGCTTTTCAAAAGTATGGTGTTGTACCGGATATAATTACATTAGCCAAGGCTCTTGGGGGTGGAATGCCGCTCGGAGCAATGGTCTCCTCAAAAAAACTTACCGATCTGCTCACCTTCTCTCCTGTACTGGGCCACATTACTACATTCGGAGGGCACCCGGTATCCTGTGCTGCTGCTCTGGCCTCGTTAAAAATCTTGATTAGAGAGAGTTGGATTGCAGAGGCAGATGCCAAGGCAGATATATTTGTTGAGGCAATTAAAAATCACAGATGTGTTAAAGAGATAAGAAAGTGCGGATTATTGATTGCAGTTGAGTTGAAAAGTGAGGAGATGGCTTCCGGTGTCATAAAATTGTTACTGGAGGAGGGTGTGATGAGCGATTGGTTTCTGTTTAACTCTTTTTCGTTCAGGATTGCTCCTCCGTTGTGTATAAATAAAGAGGAAATAGAGTTGGCTTGTAAAAGAATTTTAATAGCTTTGGATAAATTGAATTAACAGGAGATGGCAAAGAGTTATCAGAGACAAAAGCCTAAAAGTGACGCTAATATAGAGGTTCTCGGACTGGAGATGGGGAAAAAACCACCTCAGGCAACAGAGATTGAGGAGGCGGTACTCGGAGCTCTTATGCTTGAGCAACACGCTATCTCAGACATTGTTGATATTCTGGTCCCGGAGTGTTTCTATAAAGAGAATAACAGGAAGATTTATAAGGCAATAGCCTCTTTGGCTATGCGCCATGCTCCGGTGGATATTTATACCGTAGCCGATGAACTCAAGAAGAGTGGGGAGCTTGAGGCGGTAGGGGGGGCACTCTACCTGAGCCAGCTCAGTCTCAGGATTGGCGCTGCGGCTCACATAGAGTATCACGCCAAAATTCTGCTTCAGAAGTATATGCAGAGGGAGCTTATCTCTATCTCATATGAAGTTCAGCGGGATTCATTCGATGACTCAATTCCTGTTGATGATCTGCTAGACTCCACACAGCAGAAGATTTTTACTCTCGCAGAGAGAAATATGAAGAGGGAGACCGAGCCTGTCAGCAGTATTCTGAACAGGGCTATCGAGGAGATGCAAAAGAACCAGATGAGAACCGATGGTCTTAGCGGTGTTCCTTCGGGTTTTACCTCTATAGATAAGGTAACCTTGGGGTGGCAGCCTTCGGATCTGATCATTATTGCGGCTCGTCCATCTGTAGGTAAAACTGCGTTTGTACTTAATATGGCCAGGAATATGGCTGTTGAGCACAATGTACCTGTAGCTCTCTTCTCTCTTGAAATGTCATCTTTGCAGCTTGTAAACAGGTTGATGATAAGTGAAACCGGACTCGATTCCGATAAGATTAAGGGTGGTAAAAAGATGGCCGATTATGAGTGGACTCAGCTGGAGGAGCGTCTCAAACAGCTTGAAAAGGCTCCTATATATGTAGATGATACTCCCTCTCTCTCAATCTTTGAGTTTCGTTCAAAAGCAAGAAGGCTGGTCGCAAATTCGGGGGTGAAGATAATAATCATTGACTATCTACAGCTTATGTCGGGCCCTCCGGAACTTGCAGCTATGAGGGAGCAGCAGGTCGCTGCCATTTCCCGTTCACTCAAAGCAATTGCCAAAGAGCTTAATGTTCCAATAATTGCGCTCTCACAGCTTAGTCGTGCGGTGGAGATGCGTGGTGGAAACAAGAGACCGCAGCTGAGTGACCTGCGGGAATCCGGAGCGATAGAGCAGGATGCCGACATTGTAATGTTTATCCACCGGCAGGACTACTATGGTCTTACCGAGGAGAATCCTGCAATGAAGGGGCTTACCGATATAATTATAGCAAAACACAGGAACGGTGCCGTTTGCGATGTGCAGATGAAATTCCGTCATGCAGAGGTTAAATTTGTGGATGTCAATGATCCTATTCTTAATATTGAATATGCCACAGGAGCCGGCGAAAAGGTTTTCGGTTCTAAAATGAACTCCGAAGAGTTCAAGGCCAACTCCGAATTTGATATGAGTTTTTAATGGATAATAAATTTAATATACTGTTCATTATTGTTTTATCTCTGTTTTACGGAGAGCTTCGTTCGCAGAACATGGAGTGTATTCCGGTGAAGAGTGTGGATGAGCAGACGCTCCCCTTTAAGAGTGGGGAGTATCTTTCGTATGTTATAAAATATAAATGGGGTGCGGTAAATACCGAGATAGGAGAGGCTTCGTTCTCAATTCAATCTTCGGGGAGTGGCTCCGATTCGTACTATATCGGGAAATTATCGGGAGGCACAGCCAAGTTCTACGATATGTTCTTTAAGGCAAGAGAGTATTACGAAGCTAAGTTTAGTAAGGAGAATCTTAAGCCTATCTACTTTCACAGAGATGTGAAGGAGGGTAAGTACAGCGTTAAAAACTGGAACGACTTCCTTCCTGGAAACAAAATAAAATCAAAAGTACAGAAAAACAACAGAAGCCCTAAGGATACATTGTTACAGGGACGTGATTGTTCATTTGATGTTGTATCCCTTTTCTATTTTGTCAGAAGTCTCGATTCCTCCGTATTGTTCAATAATGCTGAGAGATCAATATCAATTGTTATTGACGGAGAGATATATAATTTGGGATTCCGTTTTGCAAAGAGAGAGAATAAGAGAATTCCCGGTATGGGGCTGAGGAAGACTCTTAAATTTTCGGCAAAGGTAATTAAAGGGCAATTTTTTGCCGGGGATGAACAGCTTCATATATGGGTCTCGGATGATTCAAACCGAGTCCCTCTCTATTTTGAGAGTCCTGTTAAGGTTGGCCGTATAAGCGGTCGGCTGAGCAAATATTCCAATCTGAAATATTACAATAATATTCAAAATTTATACTGATTATGGCAGATGAGAGAATTGAGCACTCAGGTGTGATATTGTCGGTTGATCCGGATATTGTTACGGTCGAAATTATAAATAAGAGCGCATGCTCATCATGCTCTTCCAAATCTGCCTGTTTTTTGGGGGAGTCGGAATCTAAGGTGGTTCAGGTGGAAAACAGGGGCTATCACCTCTTTGAAGAGGGTGAGAGTGTTAATGTGGTACTCAAAAGATCCTTAGGATTCAAGGCTTTATGGCTTTCATATCTTGTGCCGTTAATAATTCTTGTTGTTATGTTGCTTTTAATGACTCAATTAGGCTTCAGCGAGCCGGTAGTGGGTCTTAGTATCGTCGGAGGCATAGCTGTTTACTATTTTGTAATCTATCTGCTTAGGGGAAAGCTAAAAAAAGAGTTTGTATTTACTATAGAAAAAATAAATAAATAATGACTACTACACTGATTTTTACAATTGTCAGCCTTACTTTGTTAGGCCTTTTGCTGGCTCTTGTATTATATATGGTTGCGAGGAAATTCTATGTGGAGGAGGATCCCAGAATTGACGATGTTGAAGCCATAATGCCAGGAGCAAATTGTGGTGGATGTGGATTTGCAGGTTGCAGGGCTTTTGCCGAGGGCTGCGTTAAATCGGACTCTCTCGATGGATTATTCTGCCCTGTAGGAGGGAATGATGTGATGAAAAAGGTTGCATCATACCTAGGTCGTGAAGTACAGGAGAAGATTCCTCAAACAGCAGTTGTGAGGTGTAACGGGAACTGCGACAGCAGACCGAAGATCAATCACTATGAAGGGTACTCCTCATGTGCTATTATGTCGGGATTTTATGCAGGTGATACTGCCTGCAAATATGGATGCCTGGGACACGGAGATTGCTGCGTTGTCTGTGAATTTGATGCTATTCACATGAATCCAAAGACAGGTCTTCCGGAGGTGGACGATGAGAAATGTACTGCTTGCGGTGCGTGTGTTAAGGCTTGCCCTAAATTTATAATCGAACTTAGAAACAAAGGTCCTAAAAACAGAAGAATATTTGTCTCTTGTATCAATAAAGATAAGGGAGGGGTTGCAAGAAAGGCTTGTGCTGTTGCCTGTATCGGATGTACCAAGTGTTATCAGGTGTGTCCTTTTGAGGCTATTACAATGGCCAATAATCTGGCTTATATAGACTACAATAAGTGTAAGCTTTGCCGTAAGTGTGTTGAGGTTTGTCCTACTCACGCCATTTGGGAGGTCAATTTCCCTGTGAGATTGCCTAAAAAGGAGAGCAGTGTTAGTGTTGAACAGTAAACTTAGGAGAGATGAGTAAAACATTTTCTATCGGAGGAATTCATCCGAACGACAAAAAAATATCGGTTAATGCTTCTATTGAGGACTTCCCTACAGTTCCTACTGCCGCTATCTCGATGCTTCAACATCTGGGTGCTCCGGCCGAACCGGTCGTAGAAAAGGGAAGCAGTGTCAAGACCGGACAGTTGATTGCAAAGGCATCAGGATTCATATCTGCAAATATTCACTCACCGTTTTCTGGGACAGTTCACTCAATCGAGATGATTCCCGATATCACCGGGAATCTGGTTCAACACATTGTGATCAATGTTGAGGGCGACGAATGGGAGGAGAGTATCGACAGAAGCAGTGAGGTTAACAGTGAGATTAAGTTATCGGGAGAGCAGATTATTGCAAAAATTGCAGAGATGGGTATTGTAGGTCTTGGTGGAGCAGCATTCCCAACACATATAAAGCTATCTCCTCCTCCGGGTAAGAAAGCGGATCTGCTTTTAGTCAACGGAGCGGAGTGCGAACCGTATCTTACTTCCGATTACAGGATTATGATTGAGGAGCCTGAGCAGATTCTTATTGGTGTAAAGCTGATGATGAAGGCTCTTGGTGTATCAAAGGCATATCTTGGGATAGAAGAGAATAAGCCTC
>JAFIHK010000081.1 GCA_017848635.1 Bacteroidales bacterium
CCCACCTCACCGACTACACTACAGGAATGGATATAATCAAGCGTCTTGGAAACAACGGACTTGTAGCCGAAATGCCCGACACATCGGACAGGAGGGCAAAAATTCTCGAAATCACTGCGCAGGGGCAATCGGTACTGCTCGAAGCAGAAAGGAGAGTTAACGAAGAGGCTCAGATGTTTTTGGCCTGTACAAGTATGAACAAATGGAAAAAGACAATACCCCTGTTTGAGAAATTAAATGATTTTCAGTCGGAGATATTTGCCGCTCACGGAGACAAAACACCTCTGGAGCTTATGAATCTAATGGATTCACTGAAACATCTGCATAAATAGAAAACTGCCGAACTAGTCGGCAGATATTCTTGCAATAAAGAGAGGTGTAAGCAGACAAGCAATTCCAATAAGGTGGATTGCCATAGATTGTGGCAAAAAGTTCATAATAATCAGATATCCGCCACAGGCCAGAATAATCCACTTTTGAACGGCCTCGCTCCATTTAAAGCCAACAAAAAGATAGGCTATCCCAATCAGAGAAAACATTATCAGGTTAATAGCACTATCCAAAGATGGGGAAAAATCAAAAATCCACCCAAGTAATTTTGCTGCCAGAACAATAATTACCGAAATCTGAAAAGCCTGTATTGCTCTCTTTTTCATCTCTTATAAATATTTTATTTGAGGAATTTCACCAACTCGTCTACAAAAAGAGTATTCAGCGGAATCATAGGATCCCTGTAAGTGGCCATATTGCTCTGCATATCCGGTTCACAATCCTTAAGAACATGATTCATTTTTTCAATTATCACAAGCTTCGCATCGGGTTTGGCAGATGATAGAATTGAGGCATCGGTAACCGAAACCTGAATATCATTCTTGCCCTGCACAATCATAACAGGCACCTTAAGTCTCTTAATCTCAATTGCAGGATCATACTTCATCCAGGAAATCATATATGGCTGAACAGAAGGCCTGTAGAGAACCATCAGGTTGGGATTGACATTTGCGACTGTTTTTCCGGCAACCAAACTGTCAAGAACCTTGTTAGACTCACTTTCAAGAGAGGGAGGAAGTTTTCCCACAAGCTGCTCTTTGATTATCTTATCGGCACGTCTGCCCAAACCGGCTACAGATATATACCCTGCAACATCTGCCTTTCCGGCAGCAATCATTCCTATAAGAGAGCCCTCACTGTGGCCCAGAATATATATTTTGGAGAACCTCTTGTCCGATTTAAGTAACTCCACCCAGGCAACCACATCGTTAACATAATCGTCGAATCTGAGCATAGCCTCCGACTTCCCGGCAGCAGCACTCGCAGCAATTCCCCTTTTATCGAATCTAACCGAGTAGATACCATTTTTTGCAAGCTCTGCAGAAATCATCTTATAAGCATCGGATTTAACTCCCAGTTGCGAGTTACCGTTACGGTCCGTAGGGCCCGATCCGGCAATAATCAAAACAACAGGAGCAGGCTTGGAGGCAGGAACCAGATTTAGAGTTCCATATATTTCACCGGTAGCCGTATTAAGGGTGATCTCACTCTCCCCGTTGGGAGCAACCGCAGTGTTCTGTGCAGAGCTAAAAACCGAAAGCAGAGCGCAGATAATAGTAAGAGATAATTTTTTCATTTTATGTATTTTGAACCTAATTGCGAATATAATCAATTTATAATGACAATTTTCGCACCAATCCGCGAAATATCATTCCATGCAAAGGGAGAATCGAGTACCAATAGGCTCTCCCAAGCAGACCTTTGGGACGGAAAGTGGCAGTCTGAATTAGTGTAGTCCCCACAATTTTGAATTCAAGCCAGGCATCACCTGGTAATTTCATCTCCGCAAACAGCAACAAGCGCCTCTCCTCCCTACTGGCATACAGCACTCTCCAAAAATCGAGAGTATCCCCTGCGTTTATGCTATTAACATTGGTTCTCCCCCTCCTCAGCCCGACACCACCGAATAACTTATCTGCAAAACCCCGTATCCTCCATAACCAGTTTGCATAATACCACCCGCTCTCACCCCCTATCCGCCAGATTCTGTCAAGACTCTCAGGAACCGAAGTTACTTCACTCCTGCGAATATCCTTATAGCAGCCAAATTCAGGAACCTTAATGTAGTCGGAGATCCGGAAGTCCAATCGGCCACTGATCGTTGAATCCTTCCAGCTGGAGATTATGTCGTTATGCTCTATCCTTTTAAATGCCAGCTCAATAGACTCCCTGTAAGAGAGAGGGTTAATGTTCAGTATTTTCAGCAGGTTATTATCCCTGGCAATAACCTCAACCTTCATGCTCTCTACAAGAGATACAGCAAGTTTATATGAAGTAGAAGTGATAAAATAGAGCCAGTAGGAGGACAACTTTGGCGTCATAACAGGAACACTCCATATGAATCTCCTAAGGCCGCGTACAGATGCGAAAATCTGCAACATCTGTTTATATGTGAGAATATCTCTTCCCGCAACATCAAACCCTTTGTTAAAAGTCTCCTCAAGATTAATAACCCCGGTAAGAATCTTTATTATATCAGATACAGCTATCGGTTGGCACTTAGTCCTCAACCACTTTGGAGCAATCATAACCGGCAGCTTTTCAACAAGATCCCTGATAATCTCAAACGAAGCACTCCCCGATCCTATAATAATGCCCGCCCTTAGTGTGGTGAGAGCATAATTGCCCCTCCCCAGTTCAATCTCCACTCTTTTCCTTGAGTTCAGATGCTTGGAGAGTGTTTTGGAATTTACTATACCGCTCAGGTATATAACCTGTTTTACATTAGTCCTGTTGATTCTCTCCCTGAAGTTTATTGCAGATCTCTTTTCCAGAACATCAAATTCCGAAGAGGTGGACATTGAGTGAACCAGATAGAAGGCAATATCTATATCTGCCGGAATATTCTCAAGAGTCTCACTCCTGTTCAGGTCAGCCTCGACAACCTCCACCATACTGGAGAGAGACTCCTCCAGGTGAAATTTACTTTTGTCTCTCACACAGCAAATTACAAAATAACCCCTATCAACCAATACGGGTAAAAGCCTCTTTCCAATATATCCGGTAGCCCCGGTCAATAATATTTTCATATCGCTTAATTATAACAAATTTAGAAAATATTATACTATTTTTGCCGGTATGAGAGCTATTTCTTCGTCAGCATTTGCAGATACAAAGCCGCATTACAACATTCTGGACGGACTACGCGGAGTCGCGGCAATTACAGTTGTTTGTTTTCATATTTTCGAAGCCTATGCAACAAGCCATTTAGACCAAATTATCAATCACGGATACCTGGCAGTGGATTTCTTCTTTATCCTCTCCGGATTCGTTGTCGGTTATGCCTACGACGACCGTTGGGGAAAGATGGGAGTTATGGAGTTCCTCAAAAGACGCTTTATACGTCTTCATCCGATGGTTGTACTTGGAGCAGTGATTGGTGCCCTGATGTTCTACACACAAGGTTGTTCAGTATGGGATGTCTCGAAGATCTCATTCACTATGCTATTGGTTGCCACAATTTTAAGCGCACTGCTAATCCCTGCAACAGTCGGATCGGAGATTCGCGGAGTGGGAGAGATGTATCCGCTTAACGGCCCAAGCTGGTCTCTCTTTTTTGAGTACATCGGCAATATTCTGTATGCCCTCTTTATCCGCAAGCTGCCCACCAAACCGCTTACTGCACTGGTAATTATTGCAGCCTCGGGACTGGCGGCATTCGCAATATGGGGACCTTACGGCGACATCTGCGTAGGCTACTCGATGACAGGAGATAATATACTCGGAGGGTCACTCCGCTTGCTTTTTGCATTCTCGGCCGGTCTCCTTCTATCAAGAGTATTCAAACCTATTAACATAAAAGGGGCCTTTTGGATCGGAGCTGTGGCCATTGTTACAATATCTGCAATTCCAAGAATCGGAGGTGGCGAAAATCTGTGGCTTAACGGTCTTTACGATACCATCTGCGCGGTAATTATATTTCCTCTGCTGGTATACATAGGCGCTTCAGGAAAGAGAGAGAACAAGTTTACCACAAAGCTCTGCAAGTTTCTCGGAGATATCTCCTACCCTCTCTATATGGTACACTATCCATTTATATATCTGTACTATGCGTGGGTTAAAAACGAGAACCTAACATTTGCACAATCCCTACCGGGAGCACTGGCGCTTATCTTCGGATGCATTGCTCTGGCCTACATTAGCCTTAAGCTGTTTGATGAACCTGTGCGCAGATATTTAACCAATCTGCTTTTACGCAAGAGGTAATACAAAATTGGAGAGTAACCCCGGCCGGATTGTCAAACTATTTTCCCATACTGATGAGCTGGCTGGTAACATTTCCCAGATTGTGGGAGATCAGCGCAAGTAAAATGCTTCCGCTTCTCAATGTAATCCATGCCCAAGCTACTCCGATTATTGAGGTGAACAGGAAAGATGAGAGATTGAATGTTAGTGCATAGGCATCGCTCACATGAAGACCGTGCCCAAATCCAAACAGAATTGCAGTTATATAGACGGCAGGGTGAAGAATTGCCCTGGATGTAGGTTTTAAGATTTTTGTCAGCAGCCCGAGCATTATACCACGGAATGCAACCTCCTCATCGAGCCCGGGCATTGTTGCCTGAAAGAGAATGCTCTCAGTACTCCAATCCGATGGTGAAAGATAGAGCCAGTTAGATAGAGCTTTTAGCGCAAAAATTACAATAATTGTGATAATTCCATATTTTGTAAAGTCGCTGTTTTGCGTGAATGTCAGGAAGTAATCCTTTAATGAGAATTTTCTGTAGAGTATAAGGAACAGAATTGATGCAAACAGTGCATAGATCTTTCCACTCCAGTTCCAGGAGCCGTTTGTGAGCCTTAATCCGCTATATTCAGTGGGCAGATCGAGCATGAGCCCGTGAAAAATGTAGTAGAGAAAGAAAACGGACAAAACCTTTAATGTATCTGCTTTCCTGTTGCTTAAAGTAAAAAGGATTATAGGCAAAACTATGATCAGGTGCACCAATTGTTCTAAAAATACTCTTGTCATATCACTCATTTTATTTATTATGATTAACAAATATAGTTTTATCGGCCACAATGTGCAAATTATCACAATTTTATACCATAACTTAACATTATAGCATCAAAAAGAGCAGCGACCCCGATGCTATGATTGCCCACAATACAATACCGAGTGCAAAACTTCTGGGTCCGGTTTTCAAAATCTCTCCGATATTGATATTTGAGCCTATCAGAAACAGCGCTACTACCATACCTCTCCTGCCTAACCAGCTTAAATGTGAGTAACTTTCGTGATACTCCGGAAGAGAATTGGCAAAGATTATTGCCAGGACAAAGAGCAGTATAAACCAGGGGAACTTTATCGACTGCCCATCTCTCTTGTTCATAAATGCAATTACCAGCGAAAGCGGTATAATCCACAAAGCGCGGATAAGCTTAACAGTCGTTGCCACCTGTAAAGCCCTTTCTCCGTAGATTGCACCAGCACCCACAACCGAACTGGTGTCGTGAATAGCAATTGCCGCCCAGTTACCGAAGGTCTCCTCACTCAATCCCATTCTTCGGCCAATAAATGGGAACAAAAAGAGGGCTACTGCGTTGAGTACAAAAACCACAATGAGGGCAAAAGAGTTCTGGTAGTTTTTACTGTTGAGAATCGGAGCAACCGCAGCTATCGCACTACCTCCGCAGATTGCCGTTCCGGTTGATATGAGCAGAGCGATATTCTTTTCAACCTTAAACAATTTACCAAGTACAATTCCCAAGAGCATTACGACTGAAACTGAGATAACAGTCTCAATAAACCCTGTTCTGGAGGCAGATATTACCGCCCCAAGGCTCATTCCGAACCCCATCAGCACAAGTGATGCCTGGAGAGGTTTAGATGTGTACTTATGAATATCTGTATGCTTCCACCCAAGAATTGAAAAGATCAACCCTATAAAGAGAGCGACCGCCGGGGAGATAAAGGGTAAAAAAGAGAGAGAGATTACAATGTAGTAGAGCAGATTGCTTTTGATTGATCTTACACTTATCATACCAATACTTTTATTTACAAAAGTAAAGGCGTGTTATAATTAAAGCAAATACAAAATATTTATAGCTTATAACTAAATGTTATAGCTAAGCAGAAAATCCTCGAAAAGTTCCACCTGTTTGCTCCTATGCCCGTGTTTATAAGCGATGCGGAGCTTCCTTGGGATCGAAAGCCCCGACACCTTAAGCCTCACAAGAGTTTTATGAAACAGCTCATTCTGGACCGCTCTCTCAGACACTATTGCTAATCCGTCAAAGTCCTGCAGAAAGTTCTTGATAGATTCCGTACTCCCAAGATGGATAAGTGTATTCAGGTTCTCAAAGTCAATATTTTGCTCGATGAATATCTGCCTTATAACCTCAAGTGTTCCTGAGCCTTGCTCCCTCAGCACTATCGGCAGTTTAAGAAGATCCTCCTTGCCAATGGTGGTACGTTTTGAGTAAACACTGTTCTTCCCGGTCACTACTATAAGTTCATCATCCAGGAAATCCCTGTACCTGATACCAGCCTGCGAGGAGTGATTCTCCACAAGGGCGATATCTACCTGATTATCCAGCAGGAGCCGCTCCATCTCAAAGGAGTTGCCGTTCATCAGGTAGATCTGAATCTTGGGATAACGTTTATGAAAAGATGCAATTACCTTTGGAATAATATATTGAGAGATCGTTGAGCTGGCTCCAATCTTGAACTCCCCCGAAAACGCATTATGCATCTGCCCGATTTCAAAATCGAGGCTGCGGTACCTTTGCGCTATCTCCTTAAATGAGTTATAGACCTTGACTCCGGCTTCGGTCAGATATATTTTGTTTCCCCTTCGCTCCAAAAGATTTGTTTTGTAGCGCTCCTCCAACTCCTTTATGTGCCTTGTAACAGCCGGCTGGCTGATGTTCAGGTCGTTTGCCGCCTTGGAAAAGCTCAGATTCTCAGCAACCGACATAAACACAGTATCCCTATAGTCCATAATTTATTATTTTTTTCACAAATTATTCAACACCAAGTTATTTAAATTTACCAATATGTAAAATTGAATTACTTTCACCGATAAATTTTTTTGGAGTATCCCCTGTGAACCTCTTAAAATCTTTAATAAAATGCATTTGGTCAAAGTAGCCGTTATCATATGCTAAGTCTGAAAACTTTAAGAAATCATGTTTTAGAAGATCGTTCATGCTTGAATGGAAACGGTTAAGAGTGCTATATGTATTTGCAGAGACTCCTATGTATTTATCGAACATCCTCTCGAATCTCCTTGGGCAAATATTATACTTTTTACATAAATCCGCTATAGTGCATTTAGCTTCACTATCCATAAATTCTTTAAAAATATTTGAAAAATATTCAGAATAGTTGCTATTAATAATCAGCAATTTTATTAACTCATTTTCAAGAATATCAAGCCTTAATTTTATATCCTGGACTGACAATAACCTATCTCTTACTGAGTATAGAAGTTTGGAGCCCACCTCGTCGGCCCCAAAAAGATTATTACTAAATTCAGAAATTGGGATATTAATAAATGGATAAAACCCATCTGGGTAAAAACAGATTCCGAGAGTATCTACATTTCCGCAAAGTTTCAAAGAGGCATTTACAAAATGGTCGTGGATACCCGAAAAATACACCTTTTCCAACAAGTGTTGATTCCCATTAATCGACAAATAATGAGCAGTATCGCTCAGGTTAAATCTTAAATTTATATTGCGTTGCGGTATTAATTTATGATTGATTGCTATATCAGATACCTGAAAAGTCCAGAAGAATTTTATATACCTTCTAAGCAGCTGATGTTTAACCGGATATTTTATTATAACATTATTCATCCTCTACGAACTATTTCTTTGGTTCAATCAAATCCCAAAGATTTCCGTATAAATCTTGAAAAACAGCAACTGTGCCATATTCAAGCTCCTGAGGGTCCCTTACAAAAGAGACATCTCTCTCTTTATACTTTTTGTAATCTCTCCAAAAATCATCGGTATAGAGAAATA
The DNA here is from genome assembly GCA_017848635.1 of Bacteroidales bacterium. Taxonomy (GTDB): domain Bacteria; phylum Bacteroidota; class Bacteroidia; order Bacteroidales; family UBA932; genus JAFIHK01. The sequence continues at coordinate 8,023 of JAFIHK010000081.1, forward strand.
GAAAGACTCTTCCACCCGACTGATTACCAATAACTTTTGCTTGATTTTCATTGGATGCCTTTGCCAATAATAGAGAGCACTCTTTTGCACCTTTGGGCGCCACCAAAACCCATCTCTTTATGTCGCTTAAACGAGTGTCTTCCAGTACTTCAAATTCAAGCTTTTTAGTATAGAACTCTATGGCTGAATCATAATCCTCCACTAGTAATGCAATATGGGCTATTCTTTGATACATTTAGGAATTATCTTTAACAGGCAATTTTTTCTCTTTTACTCATTTAAAAATGACTGAAATAGTTCAACAAACTCCCCTACATGATAACCATCCATCAATGCATGGTTAACATGTATTGATAAAGGCATTGTTTTAACACCATCATTCTC
>JAFIHK010000082.1 GCA_017848635.1 Bacteroidales bacterium
TCAATCGATATATGCGCCTCATTGCCAAGCTTTACCTCATTATAGAGAGACTCAAATACCGGTTTTGTGGCATCCTTGAATCTTTTCCACCAATCCAGTGCTCCTCTCTGCGCTGTAGTTGAACAGTTCGCATACATCCAATCCATTCCATTTTCGGCTACAAGCGGCATAAGACTCTGTGTAAGTTCCTCAACCGTTTCATTGAATGCTTCCGATGGTGTGTGACCGTTCTCTCTGAGAGTTTCGTATTGGGCCGCAAATATTCCCTGAATTGCACCCATTAATGTCCCTCTCTCTCCTGTAAGATCACTATAAACCTCCTTTTTGAATGTTGTCTCAAAGAGATAACCCGATCCGATACCTACTCCAAGAGCGACAACCCTTTCAAAAGCTCTTCCGGTTGCGTCCCGGTATATTGCATAGCTTGAATTCAAACCTCTACCCTCCTGAAACAATCTCCTGAGTGAGGTTCCGGAGCCTTTGGGAGCAACAAGAATTACATCTACATCTTCCGGCGGAACTATTCCTGTCCTCTCGCTGTAAGTAATTGCAAATCCGTGAGAAAAGTAGAGCGCTTTCCCTTTGGTGAGGAATTTTTTGATTTTTTCCCATAGAAGAATCTGCCCTGCATCGGATAGAAGATACTGAATAATAGTACCCTTTTCACACGCCTCCTCAATCTCAAAAAGAGTCTCTCCCGGAACCCAGCCATCTGCAACGGCCTTGTCCCAGGTTTTTGAATCCCTTCTTTGCCCAATAATAACGTTAAACCCATTATCTCTTAAATTAAGAGCTTGGCCAGGGCCCTGAACACCGTAACCGATAATTGCAATTACCTCGTTTTTTAATACCTCTTTCGCTTTTGATAGAGGGAACTCCTCCCTTGTTACTACATTTTCAACAACTCCGCCAAAATTCATCTGTGCCATAATATTTTCTTTATACTGTTATTTTTAAATTTCTGTATATACCAAGCTCTTTATAGAGCATATCCTCCGGCTCGTAGAAGCGAGCCTCGATTACATCGATAATGTTATTTAAAAGATTCACCACCCTTCGGATCGCCTCTTCGGAAGTTACTGCAGATATTACTGCCAGACTGATTCCCTGCTCGGATGTTTCAGCTACGTTCAACTTCTCAATGTTAACATTACCTTTTATATATGCATTGGTAATACGGTTTAGCACACCAATCTGATTATATGCATATACGATTACAATAAACTCTTTTGTCTCCATATTATTACTGTTTTTCGTCCAAAATCAAATTACTGAGAGAGGCTCCAGGAGGAACCATAGGAAAGACATTCTCCTCATTTCTTACGACCACTTCAAGCAGATAGGGCCCCTTATGGCTCATCATAAGAGATATTGCACTATCCAGTTCATCATAGTGAGTTACCTTAGCGGATGGAATTTTATAGGCCTCAGCAATTTTGTGAAAATCGGGATTAACCATCTCTGTAAAGGAGTAACGGTGCTTGAAAAAGAGCTCCTGCCATTGCCTCACCATTCCAAGATATGAGTTGTTCAAGAGAAGTATTTTAACTCCGATATCAGACTGCATAATAGTTCCCAACTCCTGGATACTCATCTGCAAACCGCCGTCACCGGTAACAGCCACCACCTCTTTGTGCGGAACGCCAAGCTTTGCTCCAATTGCGGCCGGCAACCCGAAGCCCATTGTTCCGAGTCCACCTGATGTTATCATACTTCTTGAGTGCTTAAATTTCGAATAACGGGCTGCCATCATCTGATTCTGGCCCACATCGGTTACAATGACTGCCTCACCCTTGCCGGCCGCCGCAACCTTATCTATTACCTGCGCCATACTCAACTCTCCATCGGTATCGGAGAGCAGCTTTTCTACAACCTCTACCTCCTCTCTTTTACGGCATCTATCTGCAAATTCAAACCAACTGACTCTATCACGATATATCACCCTTTCCGATAACATCTCGAGAGCAAGTTTTGCATCGGTATGAATAGGCAGATCTGCCTTTATGTTCTTATTTATTTCGGCCTTATCCAGTTCGATATGAATAACCTTTGCCTTTGGGGCATATAGTTTGGTATCGCCGGTTACCCTGTCGCTGAATCTCATACCTATTCCTATAAGCAGATCACACTCCTGCGTCATAAGATTGGGTGCGAGATTTCCGTGCATTCCTACGTTCCCCGCGAAGAGAGGGTGGTCTGACGGAATAGATGAAATTCCAAGCAATGTAGTTGCCACTGGCAGATTTCCTCTCTCAGCAACACTCGCCAAAAGAGATTCGGCGCCTGACTGAATAACACCCTGTCCAGCTACGATAAGCGGCCTCTCCGATGAATTTATCATTTCAGCGGCACTCCTAATTGCCTCCTCAATTGTGTGAGTTTTGTGATAGGTATGCCGTTTCTGTTTAGAGTAGCTGTATTCAGTGAGCTCCGTTTGTGCATTTTTTGTAAAGCTTATAAGCACAGGACCGGGACGGCCCGAACGTGCAACAGCAAAGGCCTTGGCAATTACCGACATCACCTCGGAAGCTTTTGTTATCTGATAGCTCCATTTTGTAATAGGAATTGTTATGCTTATAGTATCTGCCTCCTGAAAGAAATCCTTTCCCAGCATATCTGCAGTTACCTGAGCAGTGATACAGACCAGCGGAGTCGAATCCATCATTGCATCGGTAATTCCGGTGACCATATTTGTTGCACCGGGACCTGCTGTTGCAAAACAAACTCCCACTTTACCCGTAGCTCTTGCATAACCCTCAGCAGCGTGAACAGCACCCTGTTCGTGTCTTACGAGTATATGATTTAGCCTCCCTTCAAAGTTGTAAAGCTCATCATAAAGAGGCATAATTGCCCCCCCAGGATATCCGAAAAGAGTGTCAACACCCTCCTCAAGCAGCGATAATAACAGAGCTTCTGCCCCTTTAACCTCTCTTTTTTCCATATAAGATTAATTTGGTTATTCAATAATTCTCACTCCGCCAAGATCGGCAGATGAGACTGTTAAAGCATATGACTTTAAAGCTTTTGAAATTTGTCTATCTCTATTTAATGGCCTCCAGGCGTCTTTCCCTGCACTCATCATCTCCACTCGCCTGGTCCTTAGCTCATCCGCCCCAATCAACAGTTCGATTTTACGGGAAGGGATATCAATTACGATCCTGTCTCCATCCTTTATCAATGCAATTGCTCCTCCGGAAGCAGCCTCAGGAGAGATATGCCCTACAGATAGGCCGGATGATCCCCCAGAGAAACGGCCATCCGTAATCAATGCACACGATTTGTCCAGCTTTACCGATTTAAGATATGATGTAGGATATAACATCTCCTGCATACCTGGCCCACCTTTCGGACCTTCATAGCGAATGACAACTACATCTCCCGATTTAACCCTTCCCCCAAGTATTCCATCTGACGCATCCTCCTGAGATTCAAACACAACAGCTCTTCCCTCAAAGTAAAGTTGTGATTCATCTACACCGGCACTCTTTACAATAGCTCCATTTTCGGCAATATTTCCAAACAGAACAGCCAGACCACCGTCTTTTGAATATGCATGCTCATAATCTCTCACACAACCAGATTCGCAATCTTTGTCGGGATCGGTATAGTATCTCTCTTGTGAGCCCAGGTATAGATTTCTGATACGCCCCGGAGCGGCTAATGATCTGTTAAGGGCCTCCCATCCAACTGAAGGATTCATAATATCGTTGGCTCGTATCGCATCCCCAAGCGTATTGTAGTCAACCCTTGATACAGATGTATCTATATGCCCGATCCTGTTCAATTCACCGAGTATTCTCATAACACCTCCGGCCCTGTTCACATCTTGCATATGATATGAGGAACTTGGAGCTACTTTACACAAAACCGGAATTTTTCTGGATAAATCGTCAATATCCTTCATGGAGAATTCTACTTCGGCTTCATTGGCAATTGCCAGCAGATGTAATACTGTATTTGTAGAACCGCCCATTGCAATATCGAGAGCCATCGCATTCATAAATGACTCCCTTTTAGCTATTGAACGTGGCAAAACACTATCTCTCCCTTCAAAATAGTACTCCTTACAATTCTTAACTATCTGATTTGCAGCCTTTATAAATAACTTTTTCCTAAGAGTATGTGTTGCAAGAAGAGTTCCGTTCCCGGGGAGCGCAAGCCCTAAAGCCTCTGCTAATGAATTCATTGAATTTGCAGTAAACATACCGGAACAACTTCCGCAGGTAGGACAAGCACCTCTCTCAATTTTTTGAAGTTCATATTCGGGGACACTGTTATCGGCTCCTTTAACCATAACATCTATCAGATCATAATCCTTCCCATCAATATTACCAGCTTCCATTGGACCTCCGGAGACAAAGAGCGCCGGAATATTTAATCTCATCGCGGCCATTAACATACCTGGAGTTATTTTATCACAATTTGAGATACAGATCATCCCATCTACTTTATGAGCATTGCACATATACTCAATACTATCGGCGATTATCTCGCGCGAAGGGAGAGAATAGAGCATCCCATCGTGCCCCATTGCAATTCCGTCATCTATGGCTATAGTATTAAACTCTGCTGCAAAACACCCTTCGGCTTCAATTATCTTTTTTATCTCCTGCCCGATATTATGAAGGTGGGTATGACCTGGAACAAATTGTGTAAAAGAATTTACAACAGCAATAATAGGCATTCCAAACTGCTCATCTCTCATTCCGTTTGCTCTCCAGAGACTCCTTGCTCCTGCCATTTTTCGCCCGGCTGTAGTTTGTCTGCTTCTGAGTGGTTTCATATTGTAACTTAATTAAAAATAAAAAAGCTTGCTCTGTTCAGGATCCCTGTTCGAGCAAGCATTACATTTTACTATTATGACTTAAACGGGATCCTATGTCTGGGACATGACTATAATGACTGAATTGTTAATATTCAGCAGGGACAGGACCAGAATCAGCATATTATTAATATGCAGGTGCGTTCTTATTATATCCCTGGTTGCAATCATCTGACGTCAGATATCGTTTCTTATGGTGGCAAATGTATATTATTTTTTAATACAACAAACAATAATTACAATTTTTTTGTCGATAAAATTGGTCATTTCGTCGAGAAAAACTCACAATTCATCTATTTCATTTCATTATTTTTCAACTCATTAATATGTTTGATGCGGCAAAAAAAATATTTATATGAAAAAGTTACAATTCTTAACATTTCTAACTTTGTTATTATTTGAAAGCAATTTTATAGTAGCCCAAATTGGCAATGAGAGCCCCAAATGTAGCCTAAACAGGTGTATAAAATATGCATTAGAGAACAATATCGATGTAAAAACCACACAATATTCGGTTAAAATCTCCGAAGAGGAGCTTAAACAAGCACACTCATCAATATTTCCAAATCTCACATTTTCAAGCTCTCAAAGCCTCGTAAATCAAAAAGTGGATGATGGAAGTGGCAATTTTAACAATAAAGGGAGCTACTCCGGCAGCTACTCCCTAAATAGTGGTATTACAATTTATAATGGCGGAGCAATAACTAACAATATAAAACAAAAAGAGATTGCTCACAAATCGGATCAGCTCTCCTCCAGAGAGACTCAAAATAATATTACAATATCGGTTACACAGGCTTATCTACAGATTGTATATGCATATGAGTCCGTAAAAATCAATAGTGAGACAATCAAAGTATCGATGGCACAACTTGAAAGAGCAAGGGAGTTCTTCAAGGAGGGGTCAATATCACCGGTTGAGCTTGCCCAGTTCGAATCGCAACTAAGTAACGACGAGTATCAGCTAACAGTTGCTCAAAATACACTGGCAAAGGCAAAATTAACTCTAAAACAGATTCTTGAACTTGGAATAAATGATAATTTCGAAATAGAGATCCCATCCATTGAAGAGAATATGGTTTTAGCCCCAATACCCGATCTGAATACTGCATGCCAGATTGCTCTCACCGTAATGCCTCAGATTGAGAAGAGCAAGCTTAGTATAGAGAGTTCAAAATTGGGAGAGCAGATAGCCAAGTCCGGAGCACTCCCCTCTATTTCGGCGAATGCCTCTGTTGGAACAGGTAATGCCAATAGCTCCGGATACTCATTTGCCGAGCAACTCAATAACAGATTGTCTCAGAACATCGGATTGTCAATATCTATTCCAATCTATAATAAAAGAAGCGTAAGAACATCAATTAACAAGGCTCAGATAGAGACTCAGATTTCCATTTTAAGCAGTCAGAATACCGAAAAGGAGCTCTTGAGTACCGTTGAAACACTTCATCAGAATGCAACCTCTTCTTCTAAAAGATATATCTCTGCAAAGGAGAAATTAAAATATTACAATATAAGTTATGCTCTCATCAGTGAACAATTCAATGAAGGATTAAAAAATACAGTAGATCTGATGACCGAAAGGAAAAATTATCTATCTGCTCAACAGGAGGTACTTGAATCGAAATTTGAATCACTTCTATCTCTTAAACTATTGAAATTCTACATGAACGAACCAATCGAACTTTAATACACACAATAATATGAAAAATAGATCATTAATAATTATTCCGCTTTGCGCAGCATTTGTTATAACAACTCTCGCACAATGCACGTCGGGCAAAGAGAAGAGCTTAAGATATCAGGTCGCAGAGGTAAAAAAGGGGAGTGTTGTCAATTCAATAACAGCAACAGGGACGATAGAACCGATTATTCAGGTAGAGGTGGGTACGCAGGTATCCGGTATCATATCAAAAATTTATGTAGACTTTAACTCCCAGGTAAAAAAGGGGGATATGCTTGCAGAGCTGGACAGAACCACACTGGAGGCCGATCTTAAATCGA
>JAFIHK010000008.1 GCA_017848635.1 Bacteroidales bacterium
CTGTATATTGCACAAAGCATAGAGTCCGGCTTGGCAACTCCTTTTCCCACAAGATCAAATGCAGTTCCGTGGTCGGGAGATGTCCTGACTACGGGCAAACCTGCAGTATAGTTTACTCCGGATTCAAATGCCAGAGCTTTGAACGGAATGAGTCCCTGATCATGATAAATGGCAAGTACCGCATCAAATTTTTTCATCAGATCACTTGCAAAAAAGCCATCGGGAGAATATGTACCGAATGCATAAATACCATCCTTATTAAACTCATTTATTGCCGGATTGATAATCTCAGACTCCTCTTTACCCAGCAGACCGTCATCTCCGTTATGGGGATTAAGAGAGAGTACGGCAATTCTTGGTCTGACAACCATAAAATCTCTCTTAAGAGAGTTTAACATCAATCCAAGTTTCCTTACTATCAGATCCTTAGTTAAGGCAGAAGGCACATCTTTAATTGGAAGATGCGCTGTAACAAGTCCTACTTTGAGAATATCAGAGACAAGAAACATCAACGGGTTTTCAACTCCGAACTCCTCTGCAAGATATTCTGTATGACCTGTAAATTTGAAAGACTCGCTGTTAACACTTGACTTATTGAATGGGGCCGTAACAATGGCACCTAATTTACCAGCCTTAGCATCTTTTACAGCCGCCTCAAGCGATAAAATAGCCCCCTTTGCCCCGTCGGCGCTCTGTCTTCCCGGTTCAAGAGTCAGATTATCAGGAACACAATTAATGATATTGATCCTTTTTGGATGAGCATCATTAATAGATGTTATTACATTTGTTGATATTGATTCCATCTCCGGAAGGCTCTTCTTGTAGTATCCGAAGAGTTTGGAAGATCCGTAAATTACAGGGGTGCAGATATCAAAAATCCGGTTATCGGAGAGGGCTTTAATAATAACCTCATAACCAATACTATTACTGTCGCCCTGAGTGATTCCCAATACTATTTTATTGTTCATTGCTGAATTCTTTCAAAATTTTTGCAAGATAACAATTTTCAGGAAGATTCTTATATTTGTATTATGTCAGATTTTCTAGATAACGACATTAAATTTCTTCCCGGAGTCGGGCCTAAAAGGGCGGAATTATTAGCCAGGGAGTTAAATATCAAAACATTTAATGATCTGCTCTATCTCTTTCCGTTCCGATACCTCGACCGAAGTAAGATATATACCATATCGGAACTTGAATCAACTTCCAGCTATATTCAGCTGAGGGGAAAAATCACCCATATAACACTACTTGGCGACAAGAACAGTAATAAACGATTGGTTGCAACACTTGCGGATCCAACAGGGGTAGTGGATCTCGTCTTTTTTAAAGGAATACGCTGGTATCAGAGCACTCTTAAGCCTTATAAGGAGTACATCGTGTTCGGAAAACCATCAATCTTCAACAACTCCCTTAACATAGTCCACCCCGAGGTGGAGGGTGTAACAGAGGAGCCTCCCTTCTACTCAGGATCAATGATGGGAGTATATCCAGGCACGGAAAAACTACGCAGTAACGGACTTGGCAACAAACAGATAGCAAAATTAATCTCTCATCTTATTAAGAATTTTCTACCATCACTGGAGGAGAGGCTACCTGAGTATATTACTACGGCGGAGGGGTTGATGCCTTTGCGTGCTGCCTTACTAAACATTCATTTTCCAACAGGATTAAAAGAGCTCGCGGCAGCTCAATATCGTTTAAAATTCGAAGAGCTGTTTCTTTTGCAACTCTCCCTGCTAAGCCAGAAAAACAAACGAAAATCACTTAGCGGAGGATTGAAATTTAACAAAATAGGCAACTATTTCAATACAGCATTTGCCAATCTGCCCTTCGAATTGACAGGAGCTCAAAAAAGGGTCCTGAAGGAGATACGTACCGATATGGTTAGCGGCAGGCAGATGAACAGACTTTTACAGGGGGATGTAGGCAGCGGAAAGACTATGGTCGCTGTGCTTGCAGCACTGATTGCGGCAGATAACGGGTATCAGTCCTGCATTATGGCTCCCACCGAAGTTTTGGCAAATCAACACTTTAACGGAATTCAAAAGATACTTAAGGGAACAGGTATTGAGAGCCGTTTACTCACCGGTAGTACTAAAACACGAGAGAGGAGAGAGATATACGAGGGTATTTCGACTGGTAAAATAGATATCCTTTTTGGCACCCATGCAGTTATCGAAGATAAGGTTCAGTTTCAAAAACCCGGGTTTGTGGTTATAGACGAACAACATAGGTTTGGTGTCGAACAAAGGGCAAAACTTTGGAGCAGGTCGGAAATAACACCTCATGTACTTGTTATGACTGCAACACCAATTCCGAGAACTCTTGCTATGACTCTCTACGGAGATCTTGATGTATCTGTAATAGATGAGTTGCCTCCCGGACGTAAGCCTGTTGTAACACTTCATGCAACAGAGGTTCAGCGCTCAAAGATTTACTCATTTATGAGGGAGCAGATAGGCAACGGAAGGCAGATATTTGTAGTTTATCCGCTTATTAAAGAGTCGGAAAAGCTGGATTACAAAAATCTCGAAGAGGGTTATCAACATATTATAGAAGCATTTCCGGCCCCGCAATATGTGACTGCCGTTGTACACGGGCAGCAAAAAAATGAAGATAAGGCCTACGATATGAAGCTTTTTGCCGACGGCAAGGCGAACATTTTGGTATCTACATCCGTTATTGAAGTAGGAGTAGATGTTCCAAATGCATCAGTGATGCTCATCGAGAGCGCAGAGAGATTCGGACTCTCTCAGCTGCACCAGTTAAGAGGAAGAGTGGGAAGAGGCTCGGAAAAATCATACTGTATTTTGATGACGGGATATAAATTGAGCAAGGAATCAAAACAGAGGATAGAGCTTATGTGCTCAACCAATGACGGATTTGAACTGGCAGAAGCCGATTTGCGAATGAGAGGGCCGGGCGATATCGAGGGGACAAAGCAGAGCGGACTCATCTTCGATCTTAAGATATCCAACCTCTCAACCGACGGGCAGATCATGGAGAAGAGCAGGCAACTTGCAGAGAGAATTCTGGCATCCGACCCGGCCCTCCAAAATGCAGAGAACAACAGACTCAAAGATTTGATCAATAAATTGAGAAACGAATACAGGGATTATTCACAAATAAGTTAACAGAGATATGAAATACATAGGTGCACACGTTAGTGCAAACGGAGGAGTTGAAAATGCTCCGGAAAATGCTTTCAACATAGGAGCAAATGCATTTGCACTCTTCACAAAAAACCAAAGACAGTGGGTATCTGCCCCGCTCTCAAAAAAGAGTATAGATCTGTTCAAGGAGCGTTGCGAAAAGTATGGGTTTAAACCATTTCAGATATTACCTCACGACAGTTATCTTATAAATCTTGGCCATCCCGAAGATGAGGGCCTCGGTAAATCGAGAGCAGCTTTTCTTGACGAGATGCAGAGATGCGAGCAACTTGGTCTTGACAGACTCAACTTTCACCCCGGCAGCCATCTGAACAAAATCAGTATAGATGAATGTCTGGCAAAAATTTCTGCCTCAATAAATCTGGCTCTGGATAAAACATCGGGTGTTACTGCGGTGATTGAAAATACGGCCGGCCAGGGGTCCAATCTGGGATTCACATTCGAGCAGATAGCCCAAATAATTGATAAAGTAGAGGACAAAAGCAGAGTTGGGGTATGCATAGATACATGCCACTCCTTTGCGGCAGGGTATGACCTCTCGGATGTAAAGGGATTCACCGAAGCGTTTGAACATTTTGACCGGGTCGTTGGTTTTAAATATTTGAGAGGTATGCACCTTAACGATGCAAAAAAGGGTCTGAACTCCAGAGTTGACAGGCACGACAGTATCGGTAAGGGGCTGCTTGGAGAAGATACATTTAAAATATTAATGAAAGACCCTCGCTTCGACAATATACCGCTTATTCTCGAAACTCCGGATGATACTATATGGAAAGAGGAGATAGAGAGGCTTCGGAGCTGGGCTTAAAAACCGGCATTATGAGAAAAATTTTATTACTTATTCTGCTATTAACTCCAAATATTATGGATTCACAGAGTCGAAAACCACTTACAGAGGAGGAGAAGAGAGTAATAATTTACAAAGGAACCGAGGCTCCTTTTTCTGGAAAGTACTATAATTTTAATGAAGAGGGCACATACTTGTGCCGTCAGTGCGGCGCTCCGCTTTACAAGTCGGGCGACAAGTTTGATTCAGGTTGTGGGTGGCCAAGTTTCGATGACGAAATACCGGGAGCTATTAAAAGAGTTCCGGACAAAGATGGTGTAAGAACAGAGATCACCTGCGCAAAATGTGGAGCACACCTTGGACATGTTTTTACCGGAGAGATGTTTACTCCAAAAAACACAAGGCACTGTGTAAACAGCGTTTCGCTTGAATTCGCTCCGCTGGTTATTAAAAAGTATGCCTATTTTGCAGGTGGATGTTTCTGGGGAGTTGAGCATCTTATGCAGCAACAGAAAGGGGTTATATCCGTTGAGAGCGGATACTCCGGAGGATCGACAAAAAACCCGACCTACCAGGAGGTTTGCACAGGAGAGACTGGCCATGCAGAGTGTGTAAGAGTAGAGTACGACTCACAAGTCACCGATTTTGAAACACTTGCAAAACTATTTTTTGAAATACACGATCCTACTCAGCTGAACAGACAAGGTCCCGATGTTGGAACGCAGTACCGGTCAGAGATATTTTATTCATCTGCGCAGGAGCAGGCGATAGCACTAAAGCTGATTGAGAAACTGAAACAGAAAGGATACAAGGTAGTTACCAAGGTTACCAAAGCAGGAGAATTCTACCCTGCAGAGAGCTATCATCAGGATTACTATTTGAAGAAGGGCACTCAACCTTATTGTCACGTCTACACCAAACGATTCTGAGTTGCAAGTCTTTCGAAACGGTCTCCGGTGTGTCTGAGAAAGAGTTTTTTCCCTTCGCACAGATAATATTTTCCACTTTTATCTCCGGCACCCTCCGGGTATCTGTGTTTTGGACATCCGCCTTTACATGCAAAATAGAATTCACAGGAGAGACACTCTTCGGGAAGAGAGTCTCTTTTATTTATTCCAAACTCTAACTGATCGGCAGAATTTATTGCTCGCGAGATTCTAACCTCTTTTATATTTCCCGCAGGTTTATAATCTCTCACGTAGTGATCACAGCGGAATATATCCCCGTTCTTCTCAACAACAGGTACATCGCCGCAAACTGTTGCAAAAGAGCAGAGCCTTACGGGATATTGCGCATAACATGCCAATATGGTTTCGAACCTTTGAACAAAAATGGTCCCGATATCGTTTTTATGCCAGACATCAAAAATATCTGCCATAAACTTACCATAACCGTCAGGAGCGGGATTCCAGGGGGCTGGATTAACAATGCCCATCTCTCCCTCAACAAAATCGGCTGCCGGTAAAAACTGCATATGAATTGATCCGGCGTCCTTTAAGAATTGATATATCTCTCTACCCTTATCCTGAGAGTGATCTGTTACAACGGTGAGAGTATTAAACGATACACCTGCTTTTTTAAGATTAGCCAATCCTCTCATAGCAGCTTTAAAGCTCCCTTTACCCCCTTTTCCTTTCCTGTAATAGTCATGAATAGTTTCAGGACCATCAATGGATATTCCCACCAAAAAATTGTTGGTGGCAAAGAAGTGGGCCCACTCATAGTTTATCAATGTACCGTTTGTTTGAATCGTATTGATTATATTTTTATATCCTGAGTGTTTGGCTTGAAAGGCTAAAACCTTTCTGAAAAAATTGATCCCGGCAAGAAGGGGCTCTCCGCCATGCCAGCAAAACACAATTTCAGAGGTTCTGCTACCAACTATGTAATCGAATATCAACTCCTCAACAATATCATCGGACATTATCTCTTCTGCCGTAATGGTCTTCGAACAGTCCGAAGATTTATAGTAACAATAATCGCAGTTAAGATTACATCTGTCCCCTACCGGCTTAATTATTAGCGAAAATTCGTGTCCTGCCGATAATTTAAGCGCGTCGGAAAAGTTCAGATTTTTTGAGAACATATTTAATATTTTAAGTTTAGTATATGGTTATCTATTTTTGTTAAATTCGCGCCCTGAATAACAACTCATATGAAAGATCTTACTCAAGGCAACGAGGGGAAAAATATTCTGTCATTCGCAATCCCCATGCTCATCGGCAATGTTTTTCAACAACTGTACAACATTGTTGACAGTATAGTTGTAGGCAAATATGTAGGCTCAGTTGCCCTTGCCGCTGTAGGAGCCAGTTTCCCTATTCTTTTCACGCTCTCCGCATTAATAGGTGGAATTACCATTGGCAGTTCCGTTCTTGTATCACAATACTTTGGGGCTAAAAATTATGAAAAGGTTAAAATAACCTCTGATACTCTTCAGATC
>JAFIHK010000083.1 GCA_017848635.1 Bacteroidales bacterium
ATAGGTGTTATGTTCGGAAATCCTGAGACTACCACCGGTGGTAACGCACTGAAGTTCTACTCATCGGTAAGGGTCGATGTACGCAGGATCACTCAACTAAAAGATGGCGAAGAGGCCACCGGAAACAGAGTCAGGGTAAAGATCGTGAAAAACAAGATGGCTCCTCCATTCCGAAAAGCAGAATTTGATATTGTATTCGGTGAGGGAATCTCAAAAATCGGAGAGATTGTCGATCTCGGAGTTGATTTTGATATTATCAAGAAGAGCGGCTCCTGGTTCAGTTATGGAGAGACAAAGATCGGCCAGGGAAGAGAAGCCGTCAAGCAGATTATGCTGGACAACCCTTCACTCATGGAGGAGGTTGAAGGCAAGATAAGGGAAAAACTCAAAGAGATTAAAGATTAATTTAGAAACACCTCTCATTTTTTTATGGAAACTGTATTAAGCGGAATTCGTTCGACGGGTCATCTGCACCTGGGAAATTACTTTGGTGCGCTCCGGAATTATATAAAGATGCAGAATGAGTATAACTGCTTTTTCTTCATAGCCGACCTGCACTCATTAACAACACACCCACACCCCGATGACTTTCATTCGGGAGTTAGAACAATTCTTGCAGAGTATCTCGCGTCGGGTCTGGATCCTGAAAAATCGGCCATATTCGTTCAAAGCGATATACCGGAGATTTCTGAGCTCTATGTCCTGCTCAATATGATCTCATACAAGGGTGAGTTGGAGAGAACCGCATCCTTCAAGGATAAGGTAAGACAGAATCCCGACAATGTAAATGCAGGTCTGCTCACATATCCTGTACTTATGGCTGCAGATATTCTTATACACAGGGCCAATAAGGTCCCGGTAGGTAAAGATCAGGAGCAGCATCTTGAGATAGCTAGGGTTCTTGCACGAAGATTCAACTCGATGTACGGCAGCGAAGTTTTTCCGGAACCTCAGGCATTCAATTTCGGGAGCGATCTTATTAAAGTTCCCGGACTTGACGGAAGCGGTAAGATGGGAAAGAGCGAAGGAAACGGAATATATCTATTCGATGATGAAAAGGTAATACACAAAAAGGTTATGAAGGCCGTTACAGACAGTGGCCCTACAGAACCCAACTCTCCTATGGCGGAATCTGTTCAGAATCTGTTCACTCTTTTGTCTATCGTCTCCGATACGGCAACCGTTCAACAATTCAAAGATGCTTATAACGACTGTACAATCAGGTATGGTGATCTCAAAAAGCAGCTTGCTACGGATATCTGCAAACATACCTTACCGATAAGGGAGAAGATTGAGTCGATTTATCACGATGACGTATACCTCTCAAAGGTTATAAAGAGGGGTACCGAACTTGCCAGGGAGAGTGCCCGGGCTACTATGAAAGAGGTGAGGAGTGCCGTAGGTTTCCGCAGTTTTCTCGTAAATGTGAATGATTAGTAAAAACACCATAGAGAGAATTCTCGATGCAGCTCAGATAGTCGATGTTATCAGTGATTTCGTTGCCCTTAAGAGAAGGGGTGCGAACTATACTGCCTGCTGTCCTTTCCATAACGAGAAGACTCCATCATTTTCGGTCTCACCTTCCAAGGGAATATTTAAATGTTTCGGATGCGGAAAAGCAGGAAATGCAGTGAACTTCATAATGGAGCACGAGCAACTCAACTATGCTGAAGCTCTCAAGTATCTGGGGAAAAAATATGGAATTGAGGTTGAGGAGAGAGAGGAGAGCCCCGAGGATATCCAGAACAGATTAAGAAGTGACAGCCTCCTTAATGTTGCAGAGTTCGCCAGAAATTTCTTTGTTGAGAGTCTCAAGAAAAGTCAAAGTGGTCAGGCGATCGCTCTCTCCTACTTCAAAGAGAGGGGATTTTCCGCCGAAACAATTGAGAAATTCCAGCTGGGATGGTCTCCCGAAGGGCGATCAGCATTTTGTGATGCGGCTATAAAAGCCGGATATAAAAAAGAGTTTATTTCCGGAACCGGTCTGGGAATTGAAAGAGAGGGTTCCGGAGAGCTTATCGACCGATTTTACGAACGGGTAATGTTCCCTGTGCACTCAGTCTCAGGAAGGGTTATTGCATTTGGTGGCAGAACTCTAAGAACCGACAAGAGTGTAGCAAAATATATTAATTCACCCGAATCGGAGATATACATTAAGAGTAAATCTCTTTACGGAATATATTTTGCAAAAAGCTCTATAACAAGGTTTCAGAAATGCTATCTTGTTGAGGGCTACACCGATGTAATCTCGCTTCACCAGGCAGGAGTTGAGAATGTAGTCGCTTCCAGCGGCACATCACTTACACAGGACCAGATCAGACTGATCAAAAGATTTACACCGGAGGTAACTGTTCTCTACGACGGTGATGCAGCAGGTATCAAAGCCTCAATCAGGGGGATCGATATGCTTCTTGAAGAGGGCCTTACTGTCAAGGTGGTTCTATTCCCGGACGGAGAAGATCCTGATTCATATGCTAGAAAGCACGGTGGCGAAAAGCTTAAAAGATTTCTATCCGATTCCGAAGAGGATTTTATCTCTTTTAAAACCTCACTACTTTCGGAAGAGACTAAAAGAGATCCTGTTCAAAGGGCCCGCCTTATCAACGATGTTGTAGCCAGTATTGCAGTAATACCCGATGCTATAAGTCGCTCTGTATATATTGACGAGTGCAGCCAAAGGCTCAGTATCAGCCCTTCAATACTTGCCCAGGAGGTAAGAAAATTGAGAAAAAAGAGGCAGTATGGGGTCTACTCTGCTGTCGAAAATGAGAGTGAGGAGAAAGTTCCCGGAACTCCTGAATATTTTCCGGATCTCAATACAGGGGAGCAGCTTCCATCTTTTGTCAGAAATACATACTGCGAACCTGCGGAAAAAGATCTGCTCTACTATCTGATTAAATTCGGAGAATCTCCACTTTACTACTCAAAAAACAGAGAGCCCGAATCATCTATAACAGTCTCCCAATTTATCCTTTCCGAGTTACAGAACGACGACCTGGAGCTCCAGAATCTTGTTTACAAGAGTATTTTCGACGAATATTTCAAACTCAGAGGTGTGGGGAATGAGGCTATTATGAAGCACTTCACAGGACATGTCAATCCCGAAGTTGTCTCTGTAGTCTCCGGTCTTATTCACTCTCAACACTCCCTCACCGTAAAGCAATTCAGGGATTCACTTACTCCAGAAGAGAATGTTCTTGCCCAAAATGTTCCAAAGTCAATTCTTTTATATAAAGCTAAGATTACATCAACTGCTATGCAGAACCTGAATATAGAGCTTGAGAAGGCTCAAAAATCGGGCGATCAGGAGGCAGTGGAGAGCTTTCTGAGGCAACTGCAGATATTGAACAATATCCGCAACTCATTCTCAAAGGAGCTGCACAGGCTCACCTTATAACAATTTTTCTATCTTTGCACTCTTCAAAATTAAATGAATATGGAAAAGCAATTCTCACGCTATCTCATCACTGCAGCACTGCCATACGCAAACGGTGCAGTTCATATCGGACACCTTGCCGGAGTATATGTTCCGGCTGATATTTATGTGAGATATCTGCGAATGCGCGGCAGAGATGTTAGGTTTATCTGCGGATCGGATGAGCACGGAGTTCCGATTACAATTAAAGCCAAACAGCAAAATATGACCCCTCAGCAGGTTGTTGATAAATATCACGCAGTTATAAAGGAGTCATTTTCGCGTTTCGGAATCAGCTTTGATATATACTCAAGAACAAGTTCCAAAATACATCATAAAACAGCGTCCGAATTCTTCAAAAAGCTTTATGAAGATGGGAAGTTCATCGAGAGAGAGAGTGAACAATATTACGATGAGGAGCACAAACAGTTCCTTGCGGACAGATACATAACAGGAACATGCCCAAAGTGCGGTAACGATAACGCTTACGGCGACCAGTGTGAAAAGTGCGGAAGTACTCTTAGCCCGAATGAACTGATAAATCCAAAATCTGCACTAAGCGGTAACCCACCAATACTAAAAAAGACCTCTCACTGGTATCTCCCTCTTGATCAATACGAGCCATGGCTTAAAGAGTGGATTTTAGAGAATCATAAAGAGTGGAAAACAAATGTTTACGGACAGTGTAAATCGTGGCTCGATGGTGGTTTACAGCCAAGAGCCGTTAGCAGAGACCTTGATTGGGGCGTACCGGTTCCCGTAGAGGGTGCAAATGGCAAGGTTCTGTATGTGTGGTTCGATGCTCCTATCGGTTACATCTCTAACACCATAGAACTTATGCCTGAGAGTTGGGAAAAGTGGTGGAAGAGTGAGGATACAAAACTTGTTCATTTTATTGGGAAAGACAATATTGTTTTTCACTGTATCGTCTTCCCGTCTATGTTGAAAGCTTACGGAGAATATGTTCTTCCGGAGAATGTCCCTGCAAATGAATTTCTGAATCTTGAGGGAAATAAGATATCCACATCCAGGAACTGGGCGGTTTGGCTGCACGAATACCTCGATGAGATGCCCGGCAAGGAGGATGTTCTGCGCTATGTTCTCTGTGCCAATGCTCCGGAGACAAAGGACAACGATTTTACCTGGAAGGATTTTCAGACTCGCAATAACAGCGAACTTGTTGCAATATTCGGCAACTTTGTAAATCGTGCTCTGGTATTGACGCACAAATATTTCAACGGAGTGATACCTGAGAGAGGAGAGCTTTTGCAGGTCGATAAAGAGGTACTTGCCGAGATCCCAAGAATTAAATCAGCTATTGAGGATGCTCTCGAAAACTATAAATTCAGAGAGGCTCTCAAAGAGGCTATGAATCTTGCCAGAGCCGGTAATAAATACCTTACCGATACAGAACCTTGGGCTATTGCCAAGACAGATATGCAGAGGGTCGCGACAATTATGAATATATCTCTCCAGATATGCTCGAATCTTGCAGTACTGTTTGAGCCATTCCTTCCATTTACATCTGCAAAACTTGGAGAGATGCTAAACTTTGCATCATTAAACACTACTCCGGGTTGGGATATTGCCGGATCTTCGGAAATACTGCACCAAGGTCACAAAATCAACTCTGCTTCGCTTCTTTTTGAAAAGATAGAGGATTCTGTCGTTGAGAGTCAGATTGCCAATTTAGAGGCAACCAGGGCGATGAATGAAGCCGGATCACAGCAGAGTCCGGAGGTTCAAAAGGTTTCACCTCTTAAAGAGGAGTGCACATATGATCAGTTTTCTGCAATGGACATAAGAACGGCTACTGTTCTGGAGGCCGAAAGGGTACCAAAGACCGATAAGTTACTCAAGTTGAAAATCGACACTGGCCTGGATGTCAGAACAATCGTTTCCGGTATAGCAGAGTACTACACTCCTGAGCAGATGATAGGAAAGCAGATCTGCATACTTGCTAACCTTGCTCCGAGAACAATCAAGGGGATTGAATCAAGAGGCATGATCCTTATGGCAAAAGAGGAGAGCGGTAAAATGAGGATAGTAACTCCGGAAGAGAGGCTCTCCAACGGATCATCGATAAACTGATAGCGGAAAATTTATTACGGTAAGAGGGATGTGGTTATTTGAGATATTTTAACAGCTCCCTCTCCTCTCCGTTGTATAGAATCTTTTCAAGCAAAGGTCTGAGATCGTCCCGGAAGATATATATAGCTGCCGCAACTATAGATAAAACAAGTGCAATTATAACCACTCTTAAAAGAAACTTCAGGAGAGATAATCCCGCACTCCTTCCGTTAATAGATGCAGGGGCACTGCTATCGGGCGTAACTCTGTTACTTGACTCCCTTCTTGAATATGATGTATATGTAGGGACTTTTTTGTCGGCACCCCTCATATATTTTGAAGGCTCTTTTACAAAATCGGGTTTACCGGACAGATTTTCAATCTCACCCCTCACAGCAAGAGGCTTGATATTCAACGGTTCCAGCCCGGTAGACTCCGGCCAGAATGTTACTCCCTCCAGCGCTTCAAAAATAATTTCAGCTTCGGAAATATATTTCAGATCTCCCACACCAGGTATAGAGAATGTTCTATCTTGAGATAGTCTTCTCTTCAATTGCTGAATAAATTCAGATATCTCCTCCTTAGCAATAGAGTGAGAAATCTTTTCATGTTCGGCGTAGGCTCTCTCGAGAAGCTCATCATTCCAGGACTCTGAAGTCTTGAATAGAGTTCTGGCAGAGGGAGGATTTAAGATTGTACCATATGATGATATTGTAGCGGGAATCTCTTCCGAAACAAAGCTTCCGAGACCAGGCAAAGATACTCTTTGCGAAGTGTTCAGAAGATCGGTTAGAAGTTTCGATAATAGATTTAGATCCATAATTTGCTGAAATGCCGCTTCCGACAAAGATAAAAAATATATTCTTAAAATTTTTACAACAAAGATTTGGACATTACAAAGATTCAACTTATTTTTGCACTCCCAAACAGGGAAAATTCCTCGTTAGCTCAGTTGGTTAGAGCACCTGACTGTTAATCAGGGGGTCCTAGGTTCAAGTCCTAGACGGGGAGCAAAAAAGAGTTGCATAATTAAATTATGCAACTCTTTTTTTTTAAATCTATTACAAATCCTCCCGGTTCTACACCTGATTTTCAAGCCACTACCGGTATATTTTTTCACCGGTAGCAACTTTTAACCTGATACTATTAAGAGTGTAGTCAATTTTTGATTTCAATAAATTAAGTTTACTCTCCGAAAGAGTAGTAGAGGCATCCAAAAGATCCAGGTTGGTTATGCTCCCTGACTCAAAACTTGTCTTTGCAAGCCTATATGCTCTTTGAGCCTGTACAAGCTGTAACTGCGACTGTCTAACCCTTTTTAATGCAGACTCTACATTTGCTCTGCACTCTACAACTTCATTTACAATACTCAGCTTAGAAAGTTCAAGATCGTATGAGGCAGACTTCGCCTCAACATCAATTTGCCTCTTGTTGTACTTGGTTCTGTTTGCATCGAAAATAGGAACCTTCAATCCGGCCCCCACAGAGTAGTTAGCCTTGAGAGCCATCTGGTCAGGAATGTAACCGTTTTTAACACCTCCGGAGGCCAACAGAGAGAGTGAGGGATTGTTTTGAGCATCGCTCTGTTTCATTTTTGCAGATGTGAGGTCAATTCTCTCGGCAGCAATCTTCACCTCTTCCCGATTGGCAAACGCAGTCTCTATAAGCTCCTCCTCCGCTTTTGGAGCAGATAGTTCAGAGATCTCCTTTTTGAAAGGCGTCATATTATTGCGGTCAAGTCCCATTAGCAGATTAATATAGCACCTCTGAACATTTAAAGAATTAATCAGGTCTGTTCTCTGATTTTCGGCAGTTGAGATTCTCACCTCTGTTGCCAGTATCTGATAGTCGGTCGCTGATCCGGTTGCTGTTTTTTTCTGTACATAGCGCAGATGCTCGTTGAGATTTGCAATCTCCTCCTCTTTTATCTTTACCGCCTCCGATAGGTAAAGCATAGAGTAGAAGGATGCTGCTCCCGAAATTGAGAGTCTCTGTTTTAATTGGTCCGATGTGAGCTTTGCAATATTACTGTTTATCTGCTCAACCTCAACCGATCTTTTGCTCTTTCCGAAATCTGCCACCAACTGGCTCACAGATATCGCTGCTGAGTAATTATCAGCCGGATTAAGGGAGAAGCTGCCCAATCCTTGTAATGTTATCTCCGATACAGGACCGATATGGGAATAGAGTGCATTTGCCTCAATATTTGGAAGGAATGCGCTTTTTGCAAGTGCGATTCTGGCCGAAAATGTCTCAATGTCATTATCTGCCTTAAGAATAGAAGGATACGTAGATACTATTTTGCAGATCGCTTCGGTGAGCGATAATGAGTCCCTTAAATTTGCCGATTTAACCTCCTGTGCGCCTGTCAATGAAGAGATTAGCAGAGCAGGAATTACTAGAAGTCTTAAATGCTTTTTCATATATACTATTTATTTGTTTCCAGGCCTGTTTTTGAAGCCATCCTCTTTTTTGACTTAAGAAAAATAACAGGAATCACACCTATAAAAGTGACGATTGCTGCCAGTAAGAAGTCGTCATCTACTCCCTGAATGAACGACTGGACATTTACGTGTTGTACAAGCAGGGATTGACTCTGCTTAAGAGCTGTGGTAAATGATGAGCCTGCATGCTGTTGAATATAGTAGGCCATATTCTGGGTTGTGTTATGTACAACCTGTGAATTGGACTCAATAGCCTGGCTGAAGATCTGCGAATGGTAGTTTGTTCTTGAAGTGAGCATTGTACTCAAAATAGCCACTCCGAGGCTACCACCTATCTGCCTGACAGTATTTGAAATACTTGAGGCCTGCGCCATATGCTCTCTGGAGATAGATTTAAGAGAGAGTGCACTCAGAGGAGTAAATATCATACCCATTCCGAGGCCTCTCAAATATAGAGTAAGCATTATGAACGACCTCTCCGACAGATATGAGAGCTCATAGTTAAGAACAAAGCTCACGCCTAAAAGAATTATACCTATGAGAATAGGAATCTTTGGATTCGTTTTGTCCGAGACTATCCCCACCAGCGGAGCGACCATTCCCTGTATTATCCCAACAGGAAGAAAGACCGAGCCCGATTGAAGAGCAGTGTATCCCATCGAGTTCTGCAGATATAAGGGAAGAAGGAAGGTACTACCGAACATCCCAAGACCGAATACCAGCAGAAAAAGATTTGACAAACCGAAGTTCCAGTCCCCCAGCAATCTTAGATCTATCAATGGATCCTTAGTCGTAAGCTCCCTCGTTATAAATACTGCCAGAGCTATTCCGGAAACTGCAAAACAGAGGAGTATATATGGTGCTCTCCATCCGGCAGAGTTACCCGAGGCATTTCCCTCCGACAGCGCGAAGAGAAGAACTGGTAGAAAGATTACTACTGAGATAAATCCTATGAAGTCAAACTTTCTTGCATCGGGGTGTACAAACTCCCTCTGAATTATGATCGTAAAGAATAGCGCAACTATACCTACAGGAATATTGATAAAAAATATTAACTGCCAGTTGAAGTTATCTACCAGATAACCTCCAAGCAGCGGCCCGAAGGATACGGATGCTGCTGCCGCTATTGACCAGAATCCAAGAGCAACGCCTCTCTGTTTTGCCGGAAACTCTCTTGTAATTATCGCCATGCCTAGAGGTTGAACCGTCCCGGCCCCCAATCCCTGAACTATTCTGGAGACAATCAGTGTTGATTCGTCATATGAGAGGGCACAAAAGAGTGAACCTACGGTAAAGAGGAATAGACCCCAAAAGTAGACCCTCTTGTAACCAAACTTATCGGCAAGCCACCCCGATGTTGGTAACATAACCGCCATCGACAGCATATATGCCGTTATTACCCATTGGATAGTATCCAGCCCCACTCCGAACGAAGACATAATCTTTGGAAGCCCGACATTGACAATTGTAGCATCGAGCACAGCCATAAATGTTCCCAGCATTATATTTGCCAGGACAAACCATTTGTAGCTATTACTTTTCGGATGAAAACTCGATTCTCTGCTCCGCAGTCTCCTTCTGATTTTATGAGTTGCAGATATCTTTTGCATCTTATCTCTCAATTTTTACGACAGCAGACATCCCTGTAAGTAGACGGAATTTGGAAAGATCACCACCCTCTTTGATCCCGTCAATTGATATTTTTACGGGTACTCTTTGAGTAACTTTGGTAAAGTTTCCAGATGCATTGCTCGGTGGAATAAGCGAGAACTGAGAAGCTGTTGTAGAACCAACGGTAAAGACCTTTCCGTAGAAAGTATAGCCGGGATACATATCAATTGTAAATATTGAGTTACTTCCCGGGTGCACACTCTCCATCTTTGTCTCCTCAAGATATACCTGAATCCAGAATTTAGTATTGTTGTTTATAGTAAAAAGCGATTGCCCCGGCGATGTTATATCGCCCGGAAGCAACCATCTCTTAGCCACAACTCCATCTGTTGGAGAATATAATTTACAATTCCCTATCTGAGTGCTAACCAGATTAATCTGAGCATTGGCTGTTCCAACTCTGCTTTCGGTAGTGAGTAACTGAGCCTCAGACACTTTAAGTTGAGATTTAGCCGCCTCAAGCTGTGCAGATGCTATCTCGCAATCTTTGCTTATTTTATCGTACATCTCCTTTGTTATAACGCCACCATCATATTGAATAGTAGCTCTTTTAAGGTCATCCTTCGCTTTTTGAAGAGAGATCTCCTGAACCCTGATACTTTTTTTGTCATAATTAAGTTTGGCATCTGCCTGAACCCCTGACGCCAAAGCCTCTCTTTTTGCGGCAATCGCCTGGTCTCTCTGTGCTACAAGATCGGTAGTATCCAGTACTGCAAGCAATTGACCCGACTTAACAGTATCCCCCTCCTTTGCATAAATGTGGACTACTCTGCCCAGTATTTTTGAACTTACTGCAACATTATCTGAAGTAACATAAGCGTCATCGGTCTTAACATACCTGGAATAGTCTGCGTACCACATCACTCCTCCAACAACTACAGCAATGATTACGATCGTGAGAGGAATATAAACCCTCCAATCTCTTTTTGAATTCTCCATCTTATTTAATATTATTGTTTCTTAACACAGTTGTTATTTTGCGTATAAATATCCTTCATTATATCAACCAGCACCTCTTTTACATTCGAAGAGGAGTCAAGAAGCCTCCTCTTTGCATCAATATCAAGATCTTCCAGCCTGTCTCTGAACTCTTTGCCAATTATTTTTTTTGCCTCAAGGAAGATCTCCCTTCCCTTCTCAGTAAGCTGAATATAGATTATCCTTCTGTCTGACTCATCGTACAACCTCTCAACAAGATTATCCGTAATAAGCTTGTCTACCAATACAGTAACATGTGGTTTTGGAACCATAAGGTGATTTCCTATGCCGCTCATTGTAAGTTTTCCGTGATGAAAAAGGGCACCAAGTGTAAATAGAGTAGCAGGTGTAAATTCTGTTTTACTTCTAACTGCTTTTGTGTATGTCTTGGCAACAATAGGAAAAATAGCTACCAGATTATCAGCTATATCGTCTATGATTGATCTCTCTTCGGACATTTTGTTCCAATTAAAATTGGTTACAAATGTATAACTATTATATCAATGTAATAATTTTTTTATTATTTTTTTATTATTTTTTTAAATATTTCAAAAAAACCAGTAACTTGTAATCACTATTAATACCATGATTATGAAAAAATTATTTTTTGTTTTGGTTATATTCTTGTCTGGCACATCAATCAATGCTCAGCAAGATGTAAAGATTACCTACAGAAGTGGTACTTATGTTGGTGAAATAAATCAGGACTCAAAACCCGAAGGTAAGGGGATATTTATCTGGAATAACGGCAATCGTTATGAAGGGACATTTAAAGATGGACTTGTAACCGGTGTCGGGAAGATAATATATGCTGAAGGCTCTATGGTTTATGAAGGAGAGGTGGTTAACGGATTAAAGCATGGAACCGGTCGTCTCTCATGGAGAGAATATAATAATGAAATTAAAGTATATGAAGGTCTTTTTGTAAATGATAAAATCACCGGAGAGGGGAAATTTTATGTTATAAATGAGCAGCCTAAAAAGAGTTCTTGGTTTGATTACATCAATTTCGCCTCCAGGTTACCAAGAGCAGATTACTATCCACCACAAATACCTGCTTACAAATCTAATCTGCATAATAATGCCATGTTGCGCTATTTAGCAACGTATAATGCTTGGTAATTTTTGCTTGGGCTAAAGATGATATTAGAGTAATTTACACGAAAAAACAGGCTGTATACAGATTATTTTAATCATTCCCGGAATCGTGAGGCTATCTTCGCACCGACAGGAATTTGATTCATAGCAGAAATTAACTTCATTCCTATTACCCCGGCATTGCGGAACTCCCTTATCCCGATGCCGGTTTCTTTTTTTATTAAATGCCTGTATTATCCTGCATTCACTATTCGAACAATACCCTCCTTGTTGAGTATAACCTTATAGTGCTTCTGCTCATTCTGGAGTTCGTTCTGTTTTTGAATAATCAGAGAGAGGTAGTAATATTTTTTCCCTTCGGTCATTATACACCCCTCCTCTTCGTGAGGCAGATATAGAGGGAAGTCGGGGTTATCCATATTTTGAAGAAAACGAGAGAAGTTGAGTCTCAGAATCGCACTAACGCCTGAGAAAAAGTAGGGACTTATGGTATTTAATCTCTCTCTGTCGATGTGTACATGCATCTTATAAAGCAGTACCTTCTCTACATCTCTTTTATAAGCTGCCTCAACTATCTCCGGGCGCTCTCTGCTTCTTAAAACATCTGCAGGGATCTTGCTCTCCTTTATGAAATCGACACTCTCTTTCGCCCAACCGATTGTCGTTTCGCTCACATTCATCCTGATCTTGTGGTCGAAATATCGCACCCCCATCCTGTGAGCAAAATAGTATCGGATAAGCTCTTTTATTCGATCTTTGAGCATATAGCTCACAACCAGAGCAATAAAAAGAGGCATTGTAAAGTTACCGAATCGCTGCTGCACCGAAAATGCCACTACTGTAGCAAAGATCATAGAAATTCCGGCGGCCAGGCTGAATAGTATCTGCTCAATCCAAACACCATCGCGCCTCTTTTGAATATTCAGGAAAAGGTCACTCTCCGCAAATTTCTTTAGCAGACCGCTTCTATATACAAATGAGCTGTTCTTCTCAGGAGAGTTCCCCTCTACACAAATATATCCCCTCTGTTTTTTATAGATATCGATCTCTTTTATAAGATCAAGAAGTGTGCTCTTTATCTGCCCGAAGTTCTCCCTCTTTTTCAGGTTCCTTATAAGCATATAAGAGTGCTTCTCCACAATGTTGCACAAAAACTCCTCACCATAACGGTAGTAGTCCATATGTAGCTTGTCTATGGTAGGAACATTAATGATTTTATAAAGCTCTCTGTATCGGTGAAATATCTTTTTTGTATTGTTTGTAAAATTCTTAACCAGATATTGAATATCCTCCTCGGAGGATTCAAGAATGTGGCCCACTTCATCTCTAAGTGAGCTCTTCATAATTGAGAGGAACATCTTTATCTGATACTCATACTCACCTGTATTCGTTCTCGAAGGCTGGGATGAAATATTAGTGAAAGACCTTCGCAGATGCGTAAATGGTGAGTTTTCCGATTCAGCAATATCTCTTAGGATGAATACCGGAGTTGTTAGCCTGATATTAGATTTCATATCCCGATAAAAATCCTGTTTTGAATAGTTGAACCTGTTTATATCAAGACTATTTGGTATAAACAGCCAGATATTGAAGATAAAGTCATTCACCCGGACCTTTTTTCTGGCCCCGAAATTCACTTTTATCTCGGCAGATAGTTTATCGTGCTGTTTTATCTGTTCGTCTATCATAATTCAAATATACTAAAAGAATACACCGTTTGGAGTGTGTCCGAGCCAGTGAAGCATAGTCTCTCCCCACACAATTATCATTACCCAGCTTATTACCATCATAGTAAATCCGAATTTAAAAGAGTCAGTCATACTGTAATGATTTGTTGTATACAACAGCGCACTTGGTTTACTGTTGAACGGGAGTACATAAACGTGCTCAATCAGCAGAGCGACAGGAAATGCAAGACTCATTACCGGGTAACCAAATTTTTGAGCGACACCGATTGCTATCGGAACAAAAATCAGCGCTCTCATAGTCTTTGATTGGAAGAGCATACCACTGAACAGCATTATGAAAGTAAGCCCTAAGTATAACATCCAGAATGGAGTAGAGGCATTGATCCCAAAATGGTTAAGCATAGAATCAACCATAACGGCAGGAAGATCGGTTACATCCAGTCCGGCTCCCAGAGTATATGCCCCTGCCGAGAATATCATCAAGTGCCATGGGATATCCACATCGTTCCATTTTACAACCCCTATTCCAGGAAGAAGAGCAACAACAGCACCCATAAATGCAACAGCCGTCTGGGAAATGCCGTGCTGCTTATCTGTAGCCCAGAGTATCAAAACAACTACGAATATTGCAATTGATTTATATTCGTTAAGTGTCATTTTTCCCAAAGAGTCATACTCCTCCTTGAGTCTTTTCATCCCCCCCTCAATCTGAGGTATCCGCTCTTCCGGCTTTAGTGGGAAAATAATTCTGGTTCCAACGATCCAGCCAATAATAATTAACAGGATACACAACGGAAATGCTGCAAAAAACCACTCCTGAAATCCGAACATTGAGGAGCCTAATGCACCGGCAATCAAAGAACCTGCAAGTAAATTGGCACCTGAACCGGTAATAAATCCGCTCGCCCCAATATTTATCTGAAACAGATTCTGAAGAACAATATTTCTTCCGAAATTATTTCTTTTATCGGATGTGGCCCCGTAAATTGCTGCAATCACCATAAAAATTGGTAACAGAATGGTAGCTTTAGCCGTTGTGGCAGATATAAAAATCGAGAGAACAACATTGATAACAATAAAACTGATAAATATCCAGGTAGCATTCTTTCCGAATCTGAGAACAAACCACAGAGCAAATCGCTTTGCAACCCTGGTTGTTACCAACATACTAGCCAGAATAAATGAGAGAATATTAAGCCACATTACAGGGTGCCCCAACTGAGCATATGCATTGTTCTCTGTCGTAACACCGGTAAGTACCATTGTAATTATTACAAAAAGCGATGTCAGATAGTTTGGAATAGCCTCTGTAATCCAAAGTATTATGGATGCAGCAAAAATTGCCAGCATAGCATAGTTTATTCGGACAAATGATTCGCCACCAATCTGCTTAAACCTTGCAAGAGCCTCATCGGTAAGTTGCTCCGGTTTAATATTCTCAATAAAAGAGATGTTTGAAAAATAGTATATAAGAAGGAATACGGCTATCGCCAACGGACCACCCAAAAGCTCCATCCATCTTTCAAAACCCTTTTTTTCAATTTTTTTTAACTTCTCGACACGATAGTTATTCATGTCAAGAACATCAAAGTGTTCACTCATTATTTTAAAATTGTTTTGGGAAAACCACCCGGAGTTTAAACTCTCCGGGTGGAAATTCATTTACCATTTAGTATACGGATTCTTCATCAGCATAGAGTTGTAGTATCTGGCATCACCAGTTACCTCCACTCCCAGCCAGGTTGGCTTTTCGAAATGAGTATCCTCGGTAGGAAGCTCAATTTCAGCCACAACAAGACCCTGATTATCACCGTAAAACTCATCGATCTCGAACTTGAGATTACCACATTTAACCTCATACCTGGTCTTGTCAATTACCCCAGGTTCGCAGATTTTGAGCAGCTCTTCCACTTCGGAAACAGGAATCTCTTTCTCCCACTCATATCTGGAAGATCCCGAAGCATTCCCAATACCTTTTATTGTAATATATCCGGAACTACCTTTAATCCTCACCCTAACGGTTCTTTCCGGAACCGATGAGAGATATCCCTGAGTGATCCTTGTAGATTTAGATGCTTCGCTCTTAAAGGCATCTCCGTTAACCAGAAACTTCTTTTCGATCTCCTGTGCCATAATCTATTCGTTTGCTAATGGTTTATTAATCATACCTGTTACACGCTTAATAGCCTGAAGATAGTTTATATTCTCAACACCCTCAAGGCCAATATCCTTAATAGTTTTAAGAATATCTTCAACTTCAGTCGATTCAGAGTTGATGGTTACAACCTTAGCTCCGTTTATAAGGACATTTCCTACTTCGCAGATTGTATTATTTACCATATAGCCAAATCTCTGTTTGAATACTCTTACTGCCAGAAGATCGGGATGGTTATTGATCATCTCCATAAACTCATCAAAGGTATATGTCTCTTTATTAAGTGCCGGCATATCAACCTGAAAAGCAGGAAAAACCTCTTTAGCAAGCATTTCGGCACTCATAGGAAACTCCCCCTTCATCAGCGGATTCCACTGTTCAAGACCATCCACGGACTGGACAAAAGTCTTTATATCCATCTTTCCGTCACGTATTTTAGTATTGTTAATATCGTTAGTACGTGACATTATATAGATTTCAAAACTTTTTCTCTCCCAAACCTTCTCCGGAACAGGCTGTGATAAACGAGCCATCCTCATTGCCGCATTTTCGAAATTCTGTCCAAATGTTCTGAATTCGAACCTTGGTTTGGAGATCTCTCCGATTTTTAATTCTTCTTTACTCATTTGTTAGTGCTTAATTAATTGTTATTGTGCGTTATTATTTGAACTTCCCTTTGTAGGGGTAGCAAATATTACATAGGTTGTCGAACCGTCCGGTCTGCGGCCGTATGAACTCTTGTTTGTTACAGCTACAGTGTTAAAGTCTAGAGAAGACATAAGGACTCCCGATGCATTTTCGAGATAGACAGCATCTCCTGAAGTACTTAATCCGAAAGTCACGGTCTCACCGTTATATTCAGTCGGAAGTACAAGATACCCTTTAGCAGGAATTGTTGTACCGGCAGCTAGTGTCCTTTTTGTCTTGTTCCCACTCTTAATACCCTCATCATACAGAAAATATCCCGAAAGATCCACAGGCACCTCAGAGTCGTTATAGATTTCAACCCAGTCAGGATCGGTCGCATCCTTTGTACCATCAGGCATAGCTTCGTTTATAAAGAGTCTTATTACAGTGGATGCACCTACGGTATAGGTAGCAGTACTGGTTGGAGCTGCACTTGGGTACATTGCAGTAATTCCATCCTGGTTTGTAACCTGGATGTAATATTTTACCTGAGTATCCTTTGGAAGAGCAGGAATCACACCTGAGTACATAAAGTTGGAACCGGCTGTCATTGCCACACTTGTATAAGTTGCAGCAGTTGATACTTTATAGTAAAGAGTCGCAGAAACCACCCCTTTTAAATCGGTTATTTTTGCTGATACTGTCACGCTCTGCGTAGATTGCGGAGAGAGAGGAGCGTTTGAGACATTTGATATTGCAGATGGCCCAACAAAGATTTCATCTTCCACACAAGAACTTATTGACAAAGCCATGGTGGACACTATTATACAGAATAATATTTTTTTCATAACTATGATTTGTTAGCAATTATTAAAAGTCAATTTCAAATCTTACACCCAACATACTGTAATCATTTCCTGCCTTACCCTTAGGATCGGCTACAAGTGCAGGGTTCTTTGTAAGGTTACCCTCAACATCGTGTCCAACATAGAGTTTTCCTTTACCATTGGCATATCTGTCATGGTTCAGATAGTTGTAGTTGATTTGGAATTTCACGTTTCTGGTCATATAGATATTCAATCCTGCTGTATAACCCTCTGCAGAACCACCTTTTACACTACCATTATTCAAATCCACATAGTCATAGCGGAATGCCAGTTCAACATCGCCCCAGCTTCTGCCTCTGTCCGGTTGTGTAAATTCACCTTCGTTTTTAACATATACCTGACGGCCACCGAATAGCAGGTAGACTCCCTGTACATAGTATCCGCCAAATCTGTAAGGATTGGAAATATCTTTGATATAGGTATAGTTGTTTATAATTTCACTCTGTAAACCTAATCCCTTATACCAGGCAGCAATCTCAATATTTGTTTTCTGCTCATGATCGAGATTCTCAATTACATCGGTGTCGAGGAATTTTTTACGATTTATACTGCTCAGAGAGCGGGAACTGTATCTTGCTCCGTTGTATTCACCCGGGTCAACACTGGTTTTAGGGGTTCTGTATGAGTAAGCAGCAGCAAGGTGTAATCCATAATCTTTTTTCAATGCAAAAGGTTGATATACAAATTTAGCTGCATAAGATACGCCTTCATCCCTGCCATAGTCTTTATTGTTATCCTCAACATATGTCCTCATCTCGGCATCTTCAACCTCTTGGAAGAATATTCCTCCGACTGCCAAATATTTTTGACCATTGTAAGCAACTTCCCAACCAATGTGGCGAGAAGGGGCAAAAGAGGTCACAACCATAGAGCGCTCCATAAAGTTGAGATATCTCGAAGAGGCTGTCTGAGACATTGAAAATCTCTCCTTAAAGTTACCAACCCTTGTTGACAGTCCGTTCAGGAAGTCGTAACCAAGTATCGCATCGTTAAGTTCAAGAACACCATTCGAGAAATCGAGGTCAATCTCTCCGTACCAGTTTTTTGTTACCATCGCTTTAGCTGCAAATCTGGCACGTCTGATAGATGCACCATTTCCCATACGGTTTAGGTCATCGCCGAAAATTGCCTGAGCATCGGCTTGTACCCTGATATCAAACCATAGCTTATAGTCCAGATCCTGTGACTCAAATACCAGAATACCATTGCGGGCTTCTGCATTGAGAGTTTTTCTCTCAACCTTCTTACCATACTGATCGTAGCGAACCTCTTCAGTAGGGATTTGAGCATTAATAGCTCCGGAAAGAGCAATCAATGAAGTGATTAATAAAAGTTTCTTCATAAGAATTTGTTTTTAGTGTTATATATTTTTAATAAAATCAACAAGATTTTCATCTCTGTTTAATCCCAGCTTCTTTCTGAGCCTGAATCGACTTATCTCCACACTCTTGTATGAGATATTCAATATTGGAGCTATCTCTTTGGAGGAGAATCCTATTCTTAAAAGGATCATTAATCTCCTCTCCTGAGCGGTCAGATTTGGGAATTTTACCGATAATCTCTCTGCAAAATCGGTGTACACCTGTTCGGCTTTTGAGTAGATAAGCTCTATCTCATTGGTGAAGCTCATCTTCTGTTTAATTCTGGCAATCTCCCCTTTAATTATCTCATTTTTCTCACGCTCATCCTTTGAATTAACAGCATTTTCAAGTGTGTTGCAGATAGAGGTTAGCAACTGCCTCTGCTCCCCGATATTGAGAGAGTAGGTTATCAACTCCCTCTTCTTCTCCTCCAATCTTGTGACAAGAGCGCTGTTTTCCATCTGAATCGTATTGACCTCCATATCGGAGAGCGCCTTTTGCATATCTGAGAAGTTAACCATTTCGGTCCATCTCTTCTCCTTCTCCAGCATCTTCGTGCGGCTCTTAAGGTAGAAATAGAGCAGTATAAGGGAGGCAGCAAGGAAGATACAGAGCAGAACAACTATAATTATGTTACTTGTCTGAACTGGGACATTTATCTGAGAGACCCCGTGATCTACCCTGAAATTGGATGCATACTCGCTACTATCTACCGAGGATACTCTAATTCCAAATACACTGTGAATAAAGAATAGAGAGAAAAAGGTTGCCACACCCGCAAGAAGTGGAGTTAGCAGCCATCCAACCATAATACTTCCCAACATTTTGAATTTAATCTCCTGAACTCCCTTAACAAGACCGATGCCTATAACAGAGCCCACTACAACCTGAGTACTTGAAACCGGCACCATTGGGATCCTCGGAAGGCCTATGGAGTATAACAGATCGGAGAGAGAAGTTGAGGAGAAGATAAATAGTACTAGTGATTGAGCTAGTACCACTACAATGGCGCTCTCGGGAGTCATTGCCAGAATTCCTGTGCCAATTGTCTCCATAACTTTCTTGCTGTATGTTATAATACCCACAGCAATTGCAACCCCTCCGAGCAAAAACAGAAGAGTAACCGAACCTATCGAGAAGGAGCCGATATTTATTGTGAATGAGACAGTGTTGACAAAAACCCCCATTACGTTTGCAATGTTGTTTGCACCAAGGCTGTATGCACCGAAAGCGCCAACTACAATGAGAGATACTCTGATAATAGTATCCAGTTTGAGCAGATGGATTTTTGTATTTTTAATAAAGCGTCTTAACAGCAGGTAAAGCAATGCAGAGAATATGGCCCCCACTATCGGACCGGTAATCCATGAGCTTACTATAACTGTTAATACGGAATAGTCTACTGGGTGAGAAGTAAAATAGCACCATCCCATAATTGCCCCGACTATTGCCTGGCCGGTAGATACAGGCAATTTGAACCTGGTCATTACAGCTACAACAACCGCAGAACATAGCGCTACGGTAAACGCACCTCCGAGCGCATCAACAGAGCCGAGTTCCGACAGAGTTTTTGTAGTTCCCGACCCTTGCAGTACAGCACCAAGAATTACAAAAATAGCGGCAATAATTGCTGCCTTCGAGAACTTGACCATCCGGGAACCAACAGCTGTGCCAAATATATTGGCAGCATCATTGGCCCCCAGCGACCAACCAAGAAATAACCCACTAGATATAAATAGTAATATTAACATTGCTGTCAGACAATTCGTTTGATTGCCATAATGGAAAGAAGATCGGCAACCTTTTCAGCGGTATCTGAGATGATCTCTATATGAAGAGTGAAATATCTCAGGTGGAATTTCTCGCTGAGGCTGAGATCGGGCATCTCCCTGAAGATTCTTCTTCTAATAATATCTGCAAGCAAGTCTGCCTCCTTTTCATAAAAATATACTCTGTGAATCTTTTCATTAACATTTACCGGTTCGGTAAAGTAGCATTTAGCGGCCGGAATTACGGATTCGGCAGCGGAAACTGATATTTGTGTCAACCTTATAAAGTCGGGGATCAACTCTGCAGGAAAATGTGGAACCTCAACATCGAACTGGAAGAGATTCTTCTTCGCCTGATCAATTATATTATCGAGCTCCTCCAAAAGTCTCATCAAATCGCCTCTCAGCTCCGGCATAAGTGACTGGGTGAACATCGTATTTTCGATTTTACGCCTTAGCTTATCCGATTCAATTTCGGAATTTGCTAGAGCCTGCAAATTCCCGCTAAAATTTTCCGTATTTGAATAGAGATAATTTTTCACCCCCTCCTTAAAGAGAAGGAGACTTTGATCGACACAGTTCAAAAACTGGTCTATCAACTCTACAGATTTGTTTGCTTTAGAAAATAACATACAGCATATCATTTGTTCATGCAAGTTATATCATTTTCATCATTAAATATGATGTTATATGTAAATTTTACAATTCATCAACATTAATGTATGTATAGTTTATATTTTACTTTATATCGTTTATTTTATGTTTTTTATAACATTATATGTTAAGCTATATATACATCATTTTATATTAACGATAGAGATGTGTAAAGTTCGTGTATAGTTGATAAAAG
>JAFIHK010000084.1 GCA_017848635.1 Bacteroidales bacterium
GCATTCCTGATGGTGCTGGCATATATGATTTTCTTCTATCACGGCGCCGGTCTGGCAGCTTGTGCTGCTCTTATGACAAACGTCATATTCCTGTTCGGTGCTCTGGTTTCATTCGGAGAGGTTCTTACACTTCCTGGTATCGCAGGTATCGTGCTGACGCTCGGTATGGCGGTGGATGCTAACGTTATTATATATGAAAGGATAAAAGAGGAGCTTCGGGCAGGGAAGGGCCTCAGGCTGGCTGTATCCGACGGTTACAGTAATGCTTACTCAGCAATTATCGACGGTAACCTGACAACAATTATAACCGGGGTTATTCTTGCAATCTTCGGATCAGGTCCTGTTCAGGGATTTGCAACAACCCTCGTAATAGGTATTATCACTTCGTTAATAACCTCTATCTTTATAAGTAGACTTATTTTTGAATCGAGACTTGCTAAGAACAAATCGATATCTTTTGATAATAAACTTACAAGAAACTTCCTGCAGAATACTCACATAGACTTTGTAAAGATTCGCAAGTACGCTTACATCTTCTCAATATCAGTCACAATCATTGGTCTATCCTCTATTTTCTTTAAAGGGTTCAGCTATGGTGTTGACTTTACCGGTGGTCGTACTTATGTTGTTAGATTTGACAAAGAGGTTAAGGTTGCCGATGTTAGAAAGGCTGTGCTTGATGAATTCAAAGAGGGCGTTGAGGTTAAGCAGTTCGGTGCAGGTAGTCAAATGAAGATCACAACTAAATATATGATCGAGAACAACTCTCCTGAAACTGATAAACTGGTTGATTCAAAACTCTATAATGCACTTAAGGGGATGTTCGCTAATCAAATGACCTACGATCAGTTCACCTCAACTACTGAAAATCCTAACGGTATTATCAGCTCAGAAAAGGTAGGTCCTACAATTGCAAATGATATTAAGAGAGATGCCGTGATTGCAATTATTCTGGCACTA
Organism: Bacteroidales bacterium; assembly: GCA_017848635.1. Lineage (GTDB taxonomy): Bacteria > Bacteroidota > Bacteroidia > Bacteroidales > UBA932 > JAFIHK01. Next base: position 961 of record JAFIHK010000084.1, read on the forward strand.
TTTGCAATATTCGTTTACATTGCTGCAAGGTTCCGGAATTGGTCTTGGGGAACAGGTGGTCTGGTTGCTCTGATTCACGATGCAATCTTCGTAATCAGCTTCTTCTCTCTATTCTCCGGAATACTGCCGTTCTCACTGGATGTTGACCAGACATTCATTGCTGCGGTTCTAACAATTATCGGTTACTCGATTAATGACAGTGTGGTGATATTCGACAGGATCAGGGAGTACAAAACTCTGCATCCAAAACGTGCCCTTGATATCAACATTAACGAAGCGCTTAACAGTACCCTTTCCAGAACTGTTAACACCGGAGGTACAACTCTTGTGGTTCTCCTTGCTATTGCAATCTTCGGAGGTGAGGTAATCAGAGGTTTTTCTGTAGCTCTCATCGTTGGGGTGTTGATCGGAACATATTCATCTATCTTTGTGGGAACTCCTATTGTGTATGATATGTTTAAAAGAAAAGAGAAAAAACTTGCTGCCAAAAAGTAATCAAGTTTATAAATCATAATAAAATCCCGTCGGTAAGGCGGGATTTTTTTGTTTTTAAGGCAGATTTTTGCAAAATTTGTAGACAACTAACCTAAGAGATTAAACTATGGAATTACCGTTTGCAGAATCTTATAAAATCAAAATGGTCGAATTTATAAGAAAGAGTAGTCAAGAGGAGAGAGAGAAATGGATAAAGGAGAGCAGATACAATCTTTTTAATCTGAAGAGTGATCAGGTATATATCGATCTTCTAACCGACTCCGGCACCGGAGCTATGAGTGACAAACAGTGGGCCGCAATGATGGAGGGAGACGAAAGTTACGCTGGATCGAAATCATACTACAATCTTAAAAATTCCATATCCTCCATAACAGGATTCCAATATTTTCTACCTACACACCAGGGAAGAGCTGCCGAAAACGTCCTCTTTTCGGCGCTTGTAAAGGAGGGAGATATTATCCCGGGCAATTCTCATTTTGATACTACAAAAGGGCATATAGAGTTCAGAAAAGCCACAGCAATCGACTGTACTTCGGAGGATGCTTTTAAGACAGGAGTGGAGCACCCTTTCAAAGGCAATGTTGATCTAAGAAAACTTGAAGAGGTCCTCAAAATGTATCCTGCCGAGAAGATTCCTTTCATTATTATAACTCTTACAAACAATACCGTAGGGGGACAGCCTGTTTCAATCAATAATATAAAGGGAGTGTATGCACTTGCAAAAAGATATGGAGGAATAAAAATCCTCTTCGATTCTGCCCGGTTTGCCGAGAATGCCTATTTCATTAAAAAGAGAGAGGATGGCTATTCAAAGAGACCAATAATAGATATCTGCAACGAGTTTTTCCGTTATGGTGACTTTATGACAATGTCATCAAAGAAGGACGGAAATGTTAATATCGGTGGTTTTATTGCATTCCGTAATGAGGAGGATCAAAAGAGGTGTCAGATGTATAATATTATGTTCGAGGGATTTAACACCTACGGAGGTATGGCAGGAAGAGATATGAATGCGCTTGCTGTAGGATTAAAGGAGGGGATTGACTATGACTATCTGGACACCAGAATTCGGCAGGTGGAGTACCTTGCCTCCAGGCTGGATGAGTTCGGAATTCCTTACCAGAGGCCGGCAGGAGGTCATGCTGTTTTTGTAGATGCAAAAAAGTTTCTGCCCAATATCCCGGCAGAGGAGTTTGTAGCTCAGACTCTTGCTGTGGAGCTATACCTGGAAGCCGGAATCAGAGGTGTTGAGATTGGAGCTCTCCTGGCCGACAGGGATCCTGTTACACACGAAAACCGTTTTCCGGAGCTTGAGTTCCTGAGGCTGGCAATTCCTCGCAGGGTATATACCAACAGCCATATGGACTATATTGCTGTAGCATTAAAGAATGTTTACGACAGGCGCGATAAAATCAGAAGC
>JAFIHK010000085.1 GCA_017848635.1 Bacteroidales bacterium
ACCTTCACGATTTGTAATTTTGCTTGACCCGGATGTTTAAGGATTACATCGAATTGAGTTTGTTCAACTTCGGCAGGGGCAGCAGCACCAGCTGCAGGAGCAGCAACTGCAACAGCAGCAGCTGCAGGTTCAATTCCGTATTCCTCTTTTAAAATTTTTGCCAATTCTTGTACATCTTTTACAGAAAGGTTTACTAATTCTTCTGCAAATTTTTTGAGATCTGCCATGGTTTTAAATATTTAATTTAATTATTATTCTTTTTGTTTATTTTTCGGAAAGTGTTTTTACGATACCTGCAATCTTACCACCGCCATTTGATTCAAGGGCAGAGATAACATTTCTGACAGGTGCCTGCAACATACCAATGATGTCGCCAATAAGTTCTTCGCGTGATTTAATATTAACCAGTGCGTCGAGTTGGTTCTCTCCAACATATGCACATTCTTGTACAAAAGCACCTTTCAGAACCGGTTTGCCGTGTTGTTTACCGAACTCTTTGATAAGTTTGGCAGGAACACTGGCAGATGTTGTAAACATAACCGCTGAAGGGCCCTCAAGTACAGGGTAGAGCAGCTCTGAGTCGGCAGTAGCCTTTTTTTCCAAAGCTTTACGGAACAGGGTGTTTTTAACAACAATTAGTTTGATATCCTTTTCGAAGCAAGCACGACGTAATTTCGCTGTTTTATCGGCATTTAATCCGGAAATATCGGCGAGATAAAAATCGGGTGTAATCTCTAACTGTGCTGTTAAATCCTCTATAATTTGTGTTTTAAGTTCTTTTTTCATAAATCTTCAAGTTATTCAGCAGCGCTTATAGATTTGCTATCGATATTGATACCGGGACTCATTGTTGAGGAGATGAATACACTCTTAACATATGTTCCTTTCAAAGCCTGTGGCTTAAGTTTTACTACAGTATTGAGAAGTTCAAGTGCATTTGCTGCAAGATTCTCGGCAGGGAATGAAACCTTTCCGATTGAAGCATGTACAATACCTTGTTTGTCAACTTTAAAATCGATCTTACCGGCTTTAACCTCTTTAACGGCATTACCCACTTCCATTGTAACAGTTCCTGTTTTTGGGTTAGGCATTAGACCGCGTGGTCCGAGGATTCTACCGATAGGACCTATTTTGGCCATTACGGATGGAGTACAGATGATTGTATCAATATCTGTCCAACCCCCTTTGATTTTTTCGATATAATCGTCAAGTCCTACAAAATCAGCTCCGGCTTCTTTAGCTTCGGCCTCTTTATCGGGTGTACAAAGTACCAGTACACGAACAGTTTTACCTGTACCGTGTGGCAGAGTTACTACGCCACGAACCATTTGATTCGCCTTTCTAGGGTCTACTCCTAAACGGATAGCCAAATCAACAGATGCATCAAACTTTGTAAAAGTTGTCTCTTTAACAAGAGCGCAAGCTTCTGCCAACTTGTACTGTTTAGTTGTATCGACCTTTGCGTATACTACTTTTTGATTTTTTGTCAGCTTACTCATTTTTGCATCCTATTTATTTAACATCTTCCGGGAAAGCCCCTGTAACAGTAATACCCATACTGCGTGCAGTACCGGCAACCATCTTCATGGCCGACTTCAATGTAAATGCGTTCATATCGGGCATTTTGTCTGTAGCAATAGCGCGAACCTGATCCCAGGATACGGAAGCAACTTTTTTACGGTTAGGCTCTGCAGAACCTGACTGTATTTTAGCAGCCTCTTTTAGCTGAACTGCAACCGGTGGTTGTTTAACTTCAAAAGTGAACGACTTGTCGCTGTAAACTGTAATGATAACCGGTAAAATCTTACCAGGCCTGTCTTGTGTGCGAGCATTGAACTGCTTGCAAAAGTCCATTATGTTTACACCTTTTGAACCTAAAGCTGGCCCTACTGGTGGCGAGGGATTTGCTGCGCCGCCTTTAATCTGCAATTTAATGAGTGCGGCAACTTCTTTAGCCATAATGTGTTATTATTTATTCTTTTACTACTTGAACAAAATTGAGTTCGAGAAGAGTCTTTCTTCCGAAGATCTTAACCATTACTTTTAGCTTCTTCTTATCTTCGGAGATCTCCTCAACAGTACCGTCGAATCCGTTGAAAGGACCATCGATTACTTTAACAGGTTCTCCTATGATAAATGGTGTAATGTTCTCCTCTTCTTTATCGCGAAGCTCGTCAACATGGCCTAGTATTTTATTTACTTCGGACATTCTGAGCGGAATTGGCTCCTTCTCTTTGATAACTTTCTCCTCCTCTTTGCCGGTCTTCTCATTTCTCACTTTAACTCTCTTCTCTACATTCCCGGTAAGAAATCCCGAAATATGAGGGAGGTTTCTTATAATATGCTGAATTTCACCTGTCAAGGCAGCCTCTATGAGGATGTACCCAGGCAGATAAATTCTTTCGGCGCTAACCTTTTTACCATTTTTTACATGATAAACCTTTTCGACAGGGATAAGAACCTGCGTAACATAGTCGGTAAGATTCAATCTCTTGATCTCGTTCTCTATGTACTCTTTAGCTTTTTTCTCTTTTCCCCCGGCAGCCCTGACAACATACCATTTTCTAGAAAGTTCACTCATACTCTAGTATAACATTTTATAAATAAATGTCATAATGTTTCTGAACCCGAAGTCCATTACGAAGATCACTGAGGCAAATATCAGTGAAGCAATCATCACGACAATAGCAGAATTTTGAAGCTGAGACCATGTTGGCCAGCTTACTTTTTTTACTAGTTCAGTGTATGACTCTTGAAAGTACAACTTAATTCTGTTCATTTCTGTTCGTATTTCGGACATTCAGCGTGGAAGCCACTGTTTGCCCGGGTTTGTTATATCGGTACGTAACCTCCGATATTGCAGGGGCAGAGCGATTCGAACGCCCATCAACGGTTTTGGAGACCGCTATTCTACCCTTGAACTATGCCCCTATAAAAAGTTAGCCACAAAAATGTGACTAACCTTTGTTTATTGTTATTTACAATTAGTCGAGAAGTTCAGTTACCTGTCCTGCACCAACTGTACGTCCACCTTCGCGGATAGCGAAACGGAGACCTTGGTTGATAGCTACTGGATAGATGAGCTCTACAGTAATTGTAACGTTATCGCCTGGCATTACCATCTCAGTTCCTTCAGGAAGAATGATCTCACCTGTGATATCCAGTGTACGGATAAAGAATTGAGGACGATATTTGTTGTGGAATGGAGTGTGACGACCACCCTCTTCTTTCTTCAAAACGTAGATTTCAGCTTTGAATTTCTTATGAGGAGTGATTGTGTTAGGTCTGGCAATAACCTGACCTCTCTTAATCTCTTTCTTGTCGATACCACGGAGAAGAAGACCAACGTTATCTCCAGCTTCACCTGTGTCAAGAATCTTACGGAACATCTCAACACCTGTTACTGTTGATTTCTTAGGCTCTTCGCCAAGACCAATGATTTGAACCTCTTCACCTGTTTTGATGATACCTGTCTCAATACGACCTGTAGCAACAGTACCACGACCTGTGATTGAGAATACGTCCTCAACTGGCATCAGGAATGGTTTTTCGTTTTCACGTGGAGGAATTGGAATATATTCATCAACAGCTTTCATAAGTTCCATTACCTTGTCTTCCCACTGAGGATCTCCGTTAAGAGCTCCAAGAGCAGAACCGCGGATGATAGGAGCGTTGTCACCGTCAAAATTGTAGAAGCTGAGAAGCTCACGAACTTCCATTTCAACGAGGTCAATCATTTCAGGATCGTCAACGATATCTACTTTGTTGAGGAAAACAACAATTCTAGGAACGTTTACCTGGCGAGCAAGAAGAATGTGCTCACGAGTTTGTGGCATAGGACCGTCAGTAGCAGCTACAACAAGGATAGCACCGTCCATTTGAGCAGCACCTGTAACCATGTTCTTAACATAGTCGGCGTGACCCGGACAGTCTACGTGTGCGTAGTGACGAGCTTCGGTTTGATATTCAACGTGTGCAGTGTTGATTGTGATACCACGCTCTTTTTCTTCAGGAGCGTTGTCAATTGAGTCAAATGAACGTACCTCAGAGAGACCTTTTCTGGCAAGCACCATTGTGATGGCTGCAGTCAAAGTAGTCTTACCATGGTCAACGTGACCGATGGTACCGCTGTTTACGTGCGGCTTGTCCCTTTTGAAAGTTTCTTTTGCCATAATAATAAAATTTAATTTTAATGAGTATTTTATACAGTTGTAGAGCCGGTGACGGGAATTGAACCCGTGGCCTCTTCCTTACCAAGGAAGCGCTCTACCTCTGAGCTACACTGGCTTACTTAGGGCGGAAGACGATGTTCGAACCCGCGACCCCCAGCTTGGAAGGCTGATGCTCTACCGACTGAGCTACTTCCGCAAAAATATCCTTTTTTAAATACAAAAAAAGTGGGGAGAGCAGGATTCGAACCTACGAAGGCGTAAGCCAGCAGATTTACAGTCTGCCCCAGTTGGCCACTTTGGTATCTCCCCAATTTTCACATCATTTCAAAAAAAAAGAGCCGATGGAGGGATTCGAACCCCCGACCAGCTGATTACAAATCAGCTGCTCTGGCCAACTGAGCTACATCGGCAATTTGCTCTTCCCTGTTTTTTAGGGATTGCAAAGATATGTGTTTTTGATTAATCTGCAAAAAAAAATTCAAAATATTTTATACCCAAAATATACTTCCTATCCTAAACGCAGCAAACCCCGCAATCCAGGCAACGGAAATGGTTGTAAATATTGAAAGTAGAGACCATTTCCATGATCCACTCTCTTTTCTGATAGTAAATGCAGCAGCTACACAAGGCATATATAATAATGCAAATATCATGAAAGAGAGAGCATTAGCCTTGTTGAAAACCTTCTCCTCCTTAATTCTTTTCGAGAGAGAAGTATTTCCATCGGCCGCCGTAGCAGATTTCTCATCGGCCTGGTAAACAACTCCCAGGGTACTGATGATGAACTCTTTTGCTGTTACTCCTGTTACAAGACTCACGCTCATTTTCCAGTCAAATCCCAGCGGTTTCATAACAGGTTCAAGGCTTCTTCCGAACTGTTCCAGATAGCTAGGTTCATCGGCTCTTCTAACCTCGCCGTTTTTTAGAGGGAAATAGTCGAGTGCCCACACAATTATTACAGCAACAAGTACAACTGTTCCGATTTTCTTAACATACTCCCAGGCTGCATCCCACATATTTTTAAGAGAGTATTTCCAGGACGGAGTACGATAGGGTGGAAGAGGAATTTTATAATCTTTTGTACTGAAATGGAAGAATATCTTTTTAAATAAGATTGCCATTAATATCCCTATTACAATCCCACCGAAGTATAGCGACATCAATACGGTTACCTGATTTTCGGGGAAGAATATTCCGGAAAACAGAAGGAATGTCGGTATTCTTGCGCTGCATGGGATATAGGGGATCATCAACATTGTAATAATCCTGTCAGATTTTTTCCTGATAGTACGGGTAGCCATTATAGCCGGCACATTGCATCCGAATCCCATTAGAAGGGGAATAAAAGAGCTTCCGTGGAGGCCTATGCGGTGCATATATTTATCCATGATAACCGCAGCTCTTGGCAGATACTCTGTCTCCTGTAACAGAGACAAGAAAAAGAAAAGAATTAATATATTAGGAAGGAATGCGAGAACACTTCCAACACCCATAATTACCCCCTTCGTTAAAAAGTCGTTGAACCATCCGTTGCTTAAAATAGTATTGACTTCGGATGCCGCCCTGTCCATCAACCACTCTATTCCTGCCTGCGGATAGGACCCAAGCTTGAAGGTACAGAAGAAGATAAACCAGATTATTCCGATGAATATCATTAACCCCCATAGAGGATGTGTGAGAATCTCATCGGCTCTCGTGTTTGTTTCGTAATAGTGCAGATGATCGCCGTGGTGGCGATGTTTATGGTGATTATGATGTTTGTGAGACATTTTTAATGGTAGTGTAAATACTCTCTTCGTCAAATCCGCACTCTCTCTTTAATTCGGGGACAGTGCCCTGTTCGACAAAGTTATCGGGAACTCCAAGCCTTATAATTCTCCTCTCCAAACCTGCATCTGCAATATATTCTGATACTGCAGTACCAAGCCCTCCAACAACAGTGCCATCTTCGACCGTGATAATAGTGTGACATTTCACTATGGCATGGTCGAGAGCCTCTCTATCTAGTGGCTTAAGGAACCTCATATTGTATATTAACACATCTGCGCCATCTTTGTTCGCCCTTTCGGCCGCTTTAAGTGCATCATTCACCACAGGGCCGATTGCAATAATCGCTATTCCCTTGCCTTCCCTCATCAGTTGAGCCTTACCGGGAGGAATTAATTCGTACGGTTGATCCAGATTCGTTCCTATTCCGGTTCCTCGTGGATACCTTATGACGGTTATCCCGTATTGATTTGATTGCACCGAGTAGAGCATATTTCTCAACTCTGTCTCGTTTGCCGGTGCAGATATTGTAATTGCGGGTATACAGCGCATATATGCGAGGTCAAAGACTCCGTGGTGTGTCGCGCCATCCTCCCCTACAAGCCCGCCTCTGTCAAGACAGAAGATCACCTTGAGATTCTGAACGGCGACATCGTGTATGACGTTGTCGTACGCTCTCTGCATAAACGAAGAGTAGATGTTACAGTATGGCAACATCCCTGATGCTGCAAGACCGGCAGAGAATGTAACCGCGTGTTGTTCAGCTATACCTACATCGAATGATCTTTCGGGTATTGCCTCCATCATAATATTCAGAGAACTGCCAGACGGCATTGCAGGTGTTACTCCAACAATTAACGGGTTACTTTTTGCGAGTTCAGTTATTGTTTGTCCGAAGACATCCTGATATCGAGGGGCAGATGAGCTACTGCTCTGAGTTCTCTTTCCGGTTATTTTGTCGAATGTTCCGGGTGCGTGCCAGATTACCTGATTCTCTTCGGCAGGAGCATAACCTTTTCCCTTTAAGGTTCTTACGTGTAATACCTTTGGCCCTGGAATCCTACTTATGTTGTTGAGAGTCTCCACCATCTGCTCTATATCGTTTCCGTCAATAGTTCCGAAGTAACGGAATCCCAGAGATTCAAAGAAGGATCCGTTTTTGAATATAGCAGCTTTTGTACTGAACATAAATTTTTGAATCAACGACCTGATCCTGTTCGCACCGATGGCCGACCATACCCTGTTCTTGGCCTTGTTGTAGAAATTAGAGGTAGATACTTTTATAAGATAGTTGTGAAGCGCTCCTACATTAGGGTCAATAGATATCTGATTGTCATTAACAATAACAAGAATATCCGAATGCATTGCGCCTGCATTGTTTAACCCCTCAAAAGCCAATCCTCCAGTAAGAGCTCCGTCTCCTATTACGGCAACTACTTTCTCTCCAGTTCTATTTATTCTTGCAGATACTGCCATTCCCAATGCTGCAGAGATTGAGGTTGAGGAGTGTCCAACCCCGAAAGAGTCATATTCACTCTCTGAAATCTTTGGGAAACCACTAATTCCTTTGTATTTACGGTTATTGACAAAACTGTCTCTTCTTCCGGTTAAAATTTTGTGAGCATATGCCTGATGGCCGACATCCCACACAATTTTATCTGAGGGGGTATTATAGACATAGTGGAGTGCAACTGCTATCTCCACTGCTCCCAGGCTTGCCCCTATGTGACCAGGGTTTTGTGAACAGCAAGAAACTATATGCTCCCTTATTTCGGAGCATATAGTCTCTAATTGTTGTATGTTATATTTTTTTAAATCTTTTGGCGAGTCAATCTGGCTTAAATATTTCATTACTGTTTTTTCATATTAGCCACCTGTAGGCCGTATCCCATCTTCTTGTCAACTCTTTTAAGAATAAGGGCTATAAAGATTGCAAGAGAGCATATCCCTGCAAAAATTGACATCGGAAGGGTGTAGTCATATACTTTGACTGCAAGTCCGTCCTTCATTACGCTATCCACTACACAATAGTTATTCAGTACAAAGCCAATGAGAATCGGAACGACCATCAGGCCGATATTTTGAATATAAAATGTTAAAGCATATGTTGTTCCCAACTGTCTTTCGGGCATAATCTTAGCCAGTGAAGGCCACATTGCCGAAGGCACCATTGAGAATGCAATACCAAGGAGTATCATGAGAATGATTGCAACCCACCATTGGTTAATGAATGGCATGGCAAAAAGAACATGGACAGATACAAGAAGAATCGATCCTCCGATCATCAGGTCAGCGCCGTGCCCGATTTTGTCGTAGATCCTTCCGAAAAGAGGGGTCAATACGATAGCACCGAACGGTAACATGCTCGGGATCAATCCGGATAATTTAGGATCCACTCCGAATTTAAACTCCATAAGACCTGCTGCATACTTCAGGAATGGGAATACTGCCGAGTAAAATACTACACAAAGCAGAGCGATAAGCCAAAATCCCTTGTTGCTGAGTACAGCCTTGACATCCTTTGCATTGAATGACTCCTCCTCCTCTGTAGCTGCCTCCTGAATCTGCTTGTCCAGCTTTTTGTCATAAATCGAATAGATTACAAAGCTAAGACCACCTACAACAAGGAGTGTCAGTCCGAATAGAACTGGTGTTCCTACGCTCTGGAATTTAACTGCAATCATTGGAGAGAACGCAAGTGCCGCAGCAGAACCAAGCCTTGCAAGCGAAAGTTGCATACCCATAGCAAGGGCAAGCTCTTTACCTTTAAACCATTTTACGATGGCCTTGCTGACAGTGATACCTGCTACTTCGGCACCAACGCCGAAGATCCCAAATCCGACTACTGCCCAAACAACCTGCATCTTATACTGAGTGCCAAAGAGCGACATAGATGTCTGAATAAGAGCATCATTGGTGACTGCCCAGTATTTTATTGCTATACCTGTAACCATAAGAATGCATGAGAGTATACCACTGAAGCGGATTCCCTTTTTATCGAGAATTAGACCCCCGAAAATGAGCATTCCGAGAAATACATTGAAAATTGAGTATGATCCCGAAAACCAACCATATTCGGTGGCACTCCACTGGTTGTGTCTTTCAAGCATAGTTTGCAACGGAGAGAAAATGTCAGAAGCAACATATGCCGCAAACATTGTAATGGCAATAAGCAGAAGCATCAGCCATCTGGTAGCTGTTGAGTCGCTGAGTAGTGCAGATTTGTTTTTCATTGTTTTTATTTGTTTTTAGATGTTATTGTCTGATTATCGTCTGCTCACGGTCCGGACCAAGTGAAATAATCTCCACCGGCACTCCGGTCTCTTTCTCAATAAACCTTACATAGTTCATAAACTCAAATGGGAGGTCCTCCTCTTTTCTGATTTTTGTGAGGTCTCTTTTCCATCCCGGAAAATCTTTGTAAACAGGTTCAACATCTGCATAGGTGTCGTATGGTACAGCGGTTGTAACCTCTCCATCAACTTTGTAGGCAACAGCAACTTTTATGGTTTCGAATGAATCAAGCACATCTGCTTTCATCATAATGAGCTTCTTTACGCCATTAATCATTATGGCATATTTTAATGCAACCATATCGAGCCATCCCGTACGACGGGGCCTGCCTGTTGTGGCTCCGAACTCGTGTCCGATGCTCCTTAACTTCTCTCCGGTCTCATCTTTGAGCTCAGTGGGAAACGGACCGCTGCCCACTCTGGTGCAGTAAGCCTTGAATATACCTGATACCGATCCGATCGATATAGGGGATACTCCAAGACCTGTACATACTCCTGCACAGGTTGTATTTGAGGATGTTACAAAAGGGTAAGAGCCGAAATCGACATCCAGCATTGTGCCTTGAGCACCCTCTGCCAATACCTTTTTGCTCTCTCCAAGTTGCTGGTTAATGAAGTACTCTCCGTCTACCAGTTTGAAGCTCTTGAGAAACTCTGCGGCATTTAGCCACTCTTGCTCCTTGTCTTCAATAGTATATTGAAAATCGAACTGTTTTAGAAATTCAATATGCTTATTTTTAAGTGTATTGTATCTCTCTTTGAAGTTGTCGGAGAGGATATCACCAACCCTTAAGCCATTCCGTCCCGTTTTATCCATATACGCAGGTCCGATACCCTTTAGTGTAGAGCCAATTTTTGAATCGCCCTTTGAGGCTTCGGATGCTGCATCGATGATTTTATGAGAGGGTAGAATCAGATGGGCCTTCTTGGAGATTACTATTCTCTCCTGAACAGGAATACCCATCTCAGATACTTTCCGGCACTCTTCCATAAATATAACAGGATCTAGGACAACACCGTTGCCAATGATGTTTGTGGTGTTTTTTCTGAAAACTCCGGATGGAATAGTGTGAAGTACAATCTTTTTGTCATCGAACTGGAGCGAGTGGCCGGCATTTGGACCACCCTGGAACCTTGCTATTACGGGATATCCGCTGGCAAGAACATCCACAATTTTTCCCTTTCCCTCGTCTCCCCATTGGAGACCAAGCACAACATCAACTTTCATTATAGTAAAATATTAAAATGGTAAATCATCAATTTCGGCACTATTGTCCTGAACTTCGGCACTCGAATCCGAAGCGTTTTTTACCGGAGTCGGATTTGCTCCGGCTTGAGCATAAGGTACTCCGCTGCCCGAAGGAGCTGATGACCCGGAATCGGATCTCTTTCCAAGAAGCGTTATTGTCGTGGCAAGAATCTCCGTTGTGAAGCGATCCTGTCCGTTTTGATCTTTCCACTCACGATACCTTAACCTGCCCTCAACGAAAAGTTGAGTACCCCTCTTTACATATTTTTCGACATTCTCTGCAGTTCCTCTCCAGCAAACAATATTGTGCCATTCGGTCTGCTCCTGAATTGTCCCGTTTTTATCTTTATATCTCTCTGTAGTGGCAAGAGAAAAATTTGCCGATGTAACGCCGGTTTCAAGATGGCGGATAACCGGATCCTTACCCACATTGCCAATAAGCATTACTTTATTTAGTGACATAAATCATCTTTTAGTGTCCGACAAAGTTAAAAAAAATTAGATATTAACGACCAATCTCATTGCATTAATATCAGGCTCCCTTCGGGTGAATATTCTGAATGATGGAATGGCTTGATTGATAAGCCATTTTTCCCCTGGAATATAAATATTGGAGGAATTTATTCCGCTACATTTTGATAAAGGATTGTAGTTAGCATCAAAAATGATTTTTCCTGTCGCCAGTGAGAAGTCTACCCCTGTATATTTAGAAGATAGAGTATTGATTATAATATGAAATTCATCCAGAACAGGAGAGACTTCTGATAGCTCTAACGATGCGGCTCCGATCTTATTTGCAAAGAGTGTTGCCTTCTCAATGCTTCTGTTTGCAATAGTTACACGATGTCCGCAGTCAATAGCTGCAACAGCTGCTGCTCTTCCTGCACCTCCGCATCCAATGATAAGAGTTTTAAAATCGTCATTTCCGAACTCAGAAATTGAGTCCTTTACGCCGTAATAATCGGTATTGAAGCAGATTATTTTTTCGTTTTCAAATAACAAAAGATTTGAGGCCTCAATTCTCTCTGACAGAGCATCACGTTCTGAAGCATTTTTGAACGCCTCATCCTTAAAGGGAGTTGTGACATTAACACCATCGATACGCTCCGATCGAACCACTCTTAAGGCATCTTCAAAAGTCTCCTCATCTATAAGAACATAAGAAAAGGCAGGGTCAGAGTAAGCTGCCGAAAAGAGAGCCGGACTCTTGCTGTGAGAGATACCCGTGCCGATTAATCCGAACCTATTTTTCATTGATGAGTCCGTTAAAATTTCTTTGCCGCATTGCCTCAAAACATAGTATGGCGGTAGATACCGATACGTTTAGAGAGTCCAGCTTTCCCAGCATAGGGATCTTGATTCTTCTGTCACATCTCTCCAGCCAAAAATCTGTAAGACCGGTAGATTCGGTTCCCATTACTAAGGCAGATGGAGATTTGAAATCACAACAGTGGTACCAATCCGATGCATTAAGTTCTGCCGCATAGGTTTTTATTCCTCTGCTCCGGAGCCATTCGAAAACCTCTTTTGAGCTGCCCTGTGCACAAGGTACTGTAAAAATCCCTCCAAGGCTTGCCCGGATTACATTGGGATTGTACATATCTGTGAGAGGGTCGCATAAAATTACCGCATCGGCTCCTGAAGCATCTGCAGTGCGTAAGACTGCTCCGAGGTTGCCAGGCTTCTCTACCGACTCAAGAACGATAATGAGAGGATTCGATCCATGTTTTATATTATCCAGAGAGAGCTCTCTCATCTCGAAAAGAGCTATTACTCCCTCTGTCGACCCTCTGTAGGCCAGTGAAGAGTAGAGTGATTCTGTTATACTGTATGTTTTATCTGCCATGACACAGGATATGTCAAATCCTGCAGCAAGCTCCGGGCAGATAAACAGAGATACCGGTTTTAACCCGGAGGCCAATGCCGACATTATCTCCCTCTTTCCCTCCACCGGGAAGAGTCCCCTTGAACGTCTCTCTTTGGAACTTTCGATGAGTTTTTGCAAATCCTTTATTTTAGGATTATGCGAAGAACTCAGTACCTCAATTGTCATTTATTGTTGTTTTTCGGGCCTCATTTGCGGGAAGAAAAGAACATCCTGGATAGAGGCATTATTGGTCATAAACATTGTAAGCCTGTCAATCCCAATACCCATTCCTGAGGTTGGCGGCATACCATATTCAAGTGCGCGAATAAAGTCCATATCGATGAACATGGCCTCATCATCGCCTTTATCCTTCAATTTTAACTGCTCTTTGAATCGTTCAAGCTGATCTATCGGATCATTCAGTTCACTATAGGCGTTTGCAAGCTCTTTTCCGTTTACGAAGAGTTCAAATCTCTCAGTGAGTTCAGGATTCGATCGGTGGCGCTTAGTGAGCGGAGATGTCTCCACCGGATAATCGGTTATGAATGTCGGTTGAATCAGATGCTCTTCGCAATACTCTCCGAAAATTGCATCGATAAGCTTACCTGATCCCATTGATTTGTCGGTGTGGATGTTGAGTTTTTCACATACGCCCCTGAGTTGATCCTCGTTCATCCCTGTTACATCAACTCCCGCATACTCTTTAATGGCCTCAAGCATAGGCAGTCTACGGTAAGGTCTTGCGAAATTTATAATCTTGTCGCCAAGTTCAACTTCGGTCTTGCCGTGAAGCGCGACTGCAACCCGCTCGATCATCTCCTCCACAAAATTCATCATCCAAAAGTAGTCTTTGTAGGCAACATAAATCTCAAGAACAGTGAATTCGGGGTTGTGTGTACGGTCCATTCCTTCGTTCCTGAAATCTTTTGCAAATTCATAAACTCCGGTATAACCCCCAACAATGAGGCGCTTAAGGTAGAGTTCGTTGGCAATCCTCATATAGAGAGGGATATCCAACGCATTGTGGTGTGTTATGAATGGTCTGGCAGTTGCTCCGCCAGGAATCGCCTGAAGTATTGGAGTCTCTACCTCAAGATAGCTGTGTTCATTGAAGAAGTTTCTCATTGTATTGACAATCTTGCTCCTCTTTATGAATGTATCCCTTACAGCAGGATTCACAATCAGGTCAACGTATCTCATTCTATAACGCTGCTCCGGATCGGTAAACGCATCATAAACCTGACCATCTTTCTCCTTAACAACAGGAAGTACTCTGAGAGATTTGCTGAGAACTGTCATCTCTTTTGCATGGACAGATAACTCTCCTGCCTGTGTTATGAAAGTAAACCCCTTTATGCCGATGATGTCGCCTATGTCGAGAAGTTTTTTGAAGACAGTGTTGTAGAGTGTTTTATCCTCTCCAGGACATACTTCGTCGCGTTTTATATAGATTTGTATTCTGCCGGTCTCATCCATCAGCTCCATAAATGCTGCTGCACCCATTATTCTCCTGCTCATTATCCTACCGGCAATGCACACCTCCTGCAGGTTTTTGATCTCATTATCATACTCCTCCCTTATGCGGGAAACAGTAATATTTATGGGATACTCTGCTGCCGGATAGGGGTCAATGCCCAGTTCTCTCATTGTTTTGAGAGAGTCGCGCCGGATCTGTTCCTGTTCGTTGAATTCGTTAACTTCCATCTCTTTTATCACTTATTTTTAACCCACAAATTTAATTTTTTTTAAGAAACTTAGAAATTTATTAATTACCTTCGCAGATTATGGGTTTGGAAAGAAAGTGGATAGTTAAGGAATCTGGGGACCCCCAAATTGTTGATAAACTGGCAGCTGAGCTGAATGTTGATTCGGCTCTGGCTAATTTATTGGCTCAGAGAAATATAAAAACTTTTGAAGAGGCCAGGTCTTTTTTTAGACCTCAACTTGAAAATATTCACGATCCATATCTTATGAAGGATATGGATAAGGCTGTCGAACGCCTGAATCATGCTATTGAAAATGGAGAAAAGATTCTTATTTACGGAGATTACGATGTCGATGGAACTACTGCTGTTTCTCTCGTCTATTCATTTATAAGAAAAATTTATAACAATCTCGATTTCTATATTCCGGACAGATATATTGAGGGCTACGGCATATCGTATAAGGGAATAGACTGGGCTTCGGAAAATGGGTTCTCTCTAATCATAACGCTCGATTGCGGAATAAAGGCTGTTGAAAAGGTTAAATATGCCAAAACACTTGGAATCGAAATAATTATTTGCGATCACCATCTGCCCGACGATAATCTGCCCGACGCAGTAGCTGTTTTAAATCCCAAAAGGGCCGATTGCGGATATCCTTTTGATGATTTGTCGGGGTGCGGAGTGGGCTTTAAATTTATGCAGGCATTTGCTAGAACCAGAGGCATTCCTTTCGAAGAGCTGACGCCTTTACTGGATCTGCTTGCTGTCAGTATTGCCTCCGACCTTGTTTCGGTTACCGGAGAGAACAGGATTTTGGCATACTACGGTCTTAAACAGTTAAATGAATCTCCCGGCAAGGGGCTGCTCTCTATCATAAAGCTATCCGGTTTGGAGAAGCATATGATTACTATCGATGATATAGTCTTTAAGATCGGGCCGAGAATTAATGCTGCAGGGAGAATGGAGTCCGGAAAGACTGCTGTTGCTCTGCTAACTGCACTTGACGATAGTGATGCTCACAATATAGGCAACACAATTAACGAACATAATAACGATCGTAAGAGTATAGACAGAGAGATTACGATTGAAGCACTTGAGATGGCTGCCAATACGCCTGGATTCGCCGAAAAGAAATCTACAATAGTATATAATGAGAAGTGGCATAAAGGTGTTGTTGGAATAGTTGCTTCAAGGCTTGTTGAAGAGTTTTACAGACCGACTATTGTTCTTACTCTCTCCTCTAACGGCCTCATTACTGGTTCGGCAAGAAGTATTCCAGGGTTCGATTTGTATGAGGCTGTCGAATCCTGTTCCGATTTACTTGAAAATTTTGGCGGACATATGTATGCAGCCGGGCTCACTTTCAAGGTTGAGAATTTGGATAAATTCTGTAAAAGGTTTGAGGAGATTGTGGCTTCGAGAATTACCGACGATATATTAACTCCGGTTGTAAATATTGATACAGAGATAGAATTCAGGCAGATAACTCCTAAGTTCTTCAGGGTTCTCAAACAGTTTCAGCCATTCGGTCCGGGAAATCCATCGCCTGTTTTTGTTACAAGAAATGTTTATGATAACGGTAATGGCAGAAAGGTCGGCACCGACGCAGGACATCTGAAACTTGAACTCATTCAGGAGGATGACCCTCACAGACACATTAGTGCTATTGCTTTTAATCGCTCTGAAGATTTTGAACACTTAAACGAGGGTAAACCTGTAGATGTTTGTTACTCCGTTGCCGAGAATTATTACAGAGGTATTGCGAACATACAGCTCAGAGTTAAAGATATAAAACTCAAAGAGGATTTCTTCCGCTAACCCTACAATCACATTAATCTAGAATACAATCCTGATCATTGCTGTCGGGAGAAAGCCCTGCTGGTATGTATATGAGGTTACTCCTGTAGCCGGATTAAATGATTCTGAATAGATATTGTTCCTGTCAGTTACATTTATCAAATCGATTCCACACTCCAGTGTCGAGCCTCTCATATTATATTTTAGGGTGATTTTAGTATCTGCCTTGATATAGTCTTTATTCCGTTTTGAATACGCAGCATAATCCAGATAAACAATTTTCCCGGAGGCCACGGATGCCTCTTTGTCAATTTCGAGAGACCTTATTCCTCCGCTCCAAACAACTCTGAAGTTGAAATCAATTGATAATTTTGAGTTGAATGGATACTCAACTCCCAAAAGAAAGTTTAATGCATAATTTGATGCATATTTGGTATTTCTCCATATTCCGTCGCTGGGTTTATATCTGGAGTTGAAGAGGGAACCAGTTGTGAGAAGATACCAATTGTGACTCAGATATTTTTCAAGAGTCATCTCCAATCCGTAGTTTTTCCCCAGACCATTGTTTACAAGACTGTCTTTGTCTTCTGTGCCGTTGTAGTATGTTGACCCAAGGTTAAGAACTGAAAAGTTGGTAGGACGTGTCTCTACAGGAATATCCCACATATCCTGATAATATGCCTCAATCTTTAGATTCCAGTTTTCCGACAATTTATTGTTGTAGCCAACTACAAAGTGTTGTGATTTTGAGAAATCGAGGTTTTCACATGTTCTCCAGTACGCTGTTCTTTGAGCATTTGAAGATTCAATAAAATATACGGGAAGAGTCTGAGCCTGAGAGTGTATGCCATAACCGAAATTTAACGATTGAGATTTTGTAATATTCCATTTAAATCCGATTCGCGGTTCAATTGTTTTTGTATCATTCATAAGCAGATATTGACTGTGGACGCCAATATACAGATCGGTTTTGTCACTGAACCTGTGCTTCCATTCCATAAAACCCTGAATAAGCCTTAGATGTTCGTTGTTAAGATCGAGCAGATGCAAGTAAGAACCGTAATAAAATACACTGTCATGCTGTTTTATCCATTTATCTTTATAAATAAATCCTGCCGATAGTGTATTTCTTGAATTCACCTTCCTGGTATAGTGCATCGAAACGAGGAGTTGCTGTTCAAAGAAAAAAGATGAGTAATAGAGCTGTTTTGTGTTATTACTCATAATTGAATCAAGCTCTATATGTGAATTTTGCGCAGAGTAGGAGAGGGCTGTTATAAGATTTGCTTTCTCTCCTAATATGAGCTTGTTGGTCAATCCTACCACTCCGATTTTTGTGTTGTTCCGTAAATCGGTGTTTTTTATGGGATTAAACTGGTCGGTAGAGTTTTCTGCCCCTGCAGATACTTTGTCGATTCCCCCTAGCCCGAAAAGTGAAAATGTTCCGGCCCTTTTTGTCGGAGCATATATTTTGAAGTTAAGATCGGTATATGTTGGTATAGCACCACCTGCGATATTGAATCCCATTTTCTGAAGGAGGTCGAGGAATGAGTATCTCCAATTGAACATATAGGATGAGTTATGTTGTTTCGAAAATGGTCCTTCAACTCCTGCTTCGTATCCGTTCAGTCCGGCTTGCAATACATACTCATGTTTATTGTTGTTGCCGTTTCTTAAATTCAGGTCAAACACTCCGGCCAGAGCATTACCATATTGTGCAGGGAAAGCTCCGGACATAAAATCTGATCTGGTGAGCATATTGCTGTTGAGCATACTTACCGGCCCCCCCGAAGTTCCCTGAACTGCGAAGTGATTTGGATTGGGGATATCAATTCCTTCAAGCCTCCATAAAAGTCCTGCCGGAGAGTTTCCTCTGATTATGATGTCGTTTCTTGTATCGTTACTTGATGTGAGTACCCCTGCGAAATTTGTGGCCATTCTTCCGGGATCTGCCCAACTTCCTGCATACCTCTCCGTCTCCTCTACCGAAAAGGACCTTGCACTGATTGCAGCCATCTGATTGATAACCTCTCCCTTTTTATAGCCTCTTACAGTAACCTCTCCCAGTAAAGTAACATTTTCGGTCATATCTACATTTAGAAAAAGTTCTTTGCCTGAGTTAACAGATATGTTTCGCAGATAGAGTGTTTCATATCCCATATAATAGAAAGTGAAGTTGTTTCTGCCAACAGGAACCTCCTTAATTGTGAAGACCCCAAGACTATTTGTATATGCTATGAGTTTACCGACGCCGTCGTTGACAATAACCGTAACACCGGCTATTGGAGAAGTTGTCACCTTGTCTATGACCGTGCCCCTTACTGTTTGCTTGAATTGTGCAGATATTGCAACTGAGAGGGAGACCATAAAAAATATGAACATTGTGAGCTTTTTCATAGGATATAGATGATATTGTAATTAATCTACCACAACAATTACTACACTCCTGAATCTTAAATTAATACAAATGTATATAAATAATGTAGCGGGGATGTTTATTTTACATACATTTGTTCGACATATCTCTTTGTATGCTAAAATTAGTGCTTTATGAAAGACCTGTTGAGCTACAAAAGTTATTACAATTCACCCGAAAAAAATGGGTGATCTTTCTGCATGGTATAGGAGGCGATTGCCGAACATTCAGTTTGCAGATAAAAGCTTTCCAACCCCATTTTAATCTACTTCTACCCGATTTAAGAGGGCACGGAGCATCTACGGATATGTCCCCGCCCTCTTCCGGCAAATATACGTTTGAGCTGATAGCCGAAGATGTTTTCTCCTTAATGGACTCTCTTGGGATAGAGAGGGCTCATTTTGTGGGAGAATCTTTTGGAGCAACACTGATAAGGAAAATGCAGGAGCTTCACCCTGATAGATTTCTTTGTGTTGTGACTGCAGGGGGGGTATTAAGGCTGAATATATTAATTTACTCTGTATTTTGTATAGGGAAATACCTATCTCCTGTTATTAACAAATACTTTCTGTACAAGATTATGGCATACATCATAATGCCAAAAAAAAATCATGCAAAATCACGTCAGCTGTTTCTGAAAATCTCCAAAACGGTACCACCTTGTGAATTTATATCCTGGCTATTTATTTTAAGTGAAGTTAAATTCAAAATGGACAAACTGTTTCGTAAACCATTCACCTCTCCGACATTGTTGATCAATGGAAATGAGGATTACGCTTTTATTGCTGATAATATACGGTTTTGTAAAAAAAATCCGCAAACCCATATGCATATCATTACCTCTTGCGGACACCTTTCAAATATAGATAAATATCAGGAATTTAATGATTTGGCAATTGAATTTCTGCTAAATGAGAGAGTGTAAATATGATCTGTTTTGGAAATAATCGACTCTTGATGTTATCATTTTTAATGGTACTCTCTATATCGCTGTCAAGTCAGTCTTCCAGCAACTCCGAAAAGAGTGCCGTAAACAGGGATGAACAGTTAAGGTATGCTAATCTTGATATATGGGGCTGCAGAATTGTTAAGGAGTCTGGATTGATTGGTGGGGAGATGAAAAAATTATATTACGTAGGGAGAGATCCCCAAAACGAATGTGACAATCCTTGGTCCACCACTAATATTTTTGCGAAAATTGGTGTAAATGTCGCTGCGCCGTGCGTATTCCCCGAAAAAACAGACGATGGCTATTGTTGCCGTATGGAGAGCAGGATTGTTGCTGTGGATGTAATTGGAATTAGAGTGAAGGTTTTGGTTTCTGGAACTTTGTTTGTAGGGAGTGTGGTTGAACCTGTAAGAAGTGTGGGTGATCCTATCCGGAAACTAAACCACGGGGTAGTATTTAGCGGCAAACCAAGAGCCTTGCAATTCAGCTATAAATATAGTGCTGGAAAGGAGAGAAGAAGGGTCTACTACTCCGATAAAAAGATCAACGGGATCGATAAAGGCGAGTTCTGTCTTATTTTGCAGCAAAGAAAAGAGGATGCTGACAATAATGTATTTGCAAAACGGATTGGCGGAATAAGACTCTTCTTTAATGATACAGGTAACAGATGGGTGAGAGATACAGTAGTTGAAATCTACTACGGAGACATAACGAATAAACCA
>JAFIHK010000086.1 GCA_017848635.1 Bacteroidales bacterium
AATACATCGCCGGTATTATAAATAGAGTGAAGAAGGTAGATACCAGTAAGCCTCCAGCAACAGAGACACCCATTGCTACCCTACTCTCCGCGCCGGCACATGTGGAGTAGACCATCGGCAAAATCCCCAGAATTGTTGCCAGACTTGTCATGAGAATAGGCCTCAATCGTGAAGCAGATGCCTCAAGTATCGCCTCAGCCTTTGAGAGACCCGCCTCTCTTCTCTGATTTGCGAACTCAACAATAAGGATACCGTTTTTGGAAACCAGACCAATCAACATGATCAGGCCAATCTGGCTGAAAATATTCATTGTCACACCAGCTGCCGAAATCGAGAGCAGTGCCCCGATAAGAGCAAGCGGAACCGTAAACATAATAATCAACGGATCTCTAAAACTCTCAAACTGAGCTGCCAGTACCAGATATATGAGAACGAGTGCCAGGAGGAATGCGAACATCAGGCTGGAAGTACTCTCCACAAAGTCTTTCGATTGACCGGAAAGAGTAGTACTGAAGTTATCCGGGTTCAGCACCTTTCTTGATATTCTATCCATCTCTTCAATACCCTGCCCTAATGTGTAACCTTTTGCAAGACCGGCAGAGACTGTAGCTGCCACGAACCTGTTATACCGGAAAAGTGATGGAGGAGCACTGCTCTCTTCCATTTTAATCAGGTTATCCAGCTGTATCAACTCTCCAATATCGCTCCTCACATAGACCGATGCAAGATCCAGCGGTTTGTTTCTCATATTTTGCTCAATCTGGCTCATTATCTGATACTGCTTTCCGTTCCTGATAAAATAGCCTATCCTCTGTTCACTCATAGAAAGCTGTAGTGTCTGAGCAATATTCTGAATAGAAACCCCCATCATCGAGGCCTTATCCCTGTCTATGGATACTCTAAGCTCAGGTTTTGTAAAGCGCAGATTAATATCGGAATTTGAGAAAACCGGGCTCTTTGAAACTGAGTCCATAAATAGCGGAAGAATAGCCTTAAGAGAGTCTATATCTCTGGCCTGTATCACATATTGAACCGGCAGACCACCCCTTCTACCTCCGAAAGTCTGCTGTTGTGTCACAAATGTACGTGCACCGGTCATTTTTGCAGCCACAGGAGAAAGTGCGTCGGCAATCTCCTGCTGAGATCTTTCACGCTTATCAATATCTTCGAGGGTGATGGTCATATTTGCTCTGTTTCTTGATCCCATACCTACCATCTGCATAACCATCCTTTTTTCCGGAATCTCATTCTCCAACAAATCATAAAGATTGTCGGAATACTTCAACATATAATCGAATGTAGCACCCTCCTGCGCTGTGCTGGAGATTTGAATTGTAGATCGGTCTTCCAGCGGAGCCATCTCCGAAGGAATCGATAACCAGAGAATTGCGATGAATACTATAGACAACCCCAGCACAACAAGAGCAATCCATTTGCGTCTCATAAAAGTCTCAAGCCAACTTTTGTACCCGCTGATCATTCCTTCAAAAAAAGGCTCGCTCTTTTTATAAAATTTACCATGCTCTTTTTGGGAGAGAAGCTTGCTGCAAAGCATCGGAGTGAATGTCAGGGCTACAAATGCCGATATAAGTACCGAACCCGCTATAACTAGAGAGAACTCCCTAAAGAGTCTCCCGGTAACACCCTGCAGGAATACAATAGGCATAAATACCGCAACCAATGTTATGGTAGTCGCTATGATAGCAAAAAAGATCTCCCTTGACCCCTCAATACTCGCCTCTTTTGGATCCATCCCCTTCTCAATTTTTGAGTAGATATTCTCCATTACTACAATTGCATCATCCACCACCAATCCAATAGAGAGAACAACGGCTAAAAGGGTAAGAATATTAATTGAAAATCCGGCAATATACATTATAAAAAAAGCCCCAATCAGCGAGATCGGAATAGCAAGAATAGGAATAAGAGTAGTACGGAAACTTCTCAGAAACAGGAATATAATAACCAGAACCAGAATAAATGCCTCAATTATCGTCTTTTTAACTTCGCTTATCGAATCCCTGATAAATGTGGTATTATCAAATCCAACTCCAACTTTTATATCCTCTGGAAGACTTTTTTGAAGCTCTTCCACAGCCTTTTTTGTCTCATCAACAATACTGATATAATTTGCTCCCGGTTGAGGAATAATTGAACAGGCAACCATTGGAATTCCATCCCTTTTAAGAATGGTTCTGGTATTTTCTGCATCAATTACAGCTTCACCTATATCCGAAAAACGGACTATTCTATCTCCGTTTTTGATAATAATAAGGTTATTGAAGTCATCCAGAGTTTGTAGCCTTCCCAGAGTCCTTATAGTAAGCTCCATAGATCGTCCTTCGATTGTTCCCGAAGGGAGCTCTATATTCTCCCGAGATACTGCCTGTCTAACATCAAGCGGAGTTATGCCATATGCTGCAAGAAGAACAGGATCCATTTTCATTCGGATCGAATATCTCTTTGAGCCCCATACTCCAACGCTACTAACACCACTGATTGTCTGTAACCTCTCCTTAAAGTTAACCTCTGCATATTCGCTTAAATCAATAATCGATCTCTTGTCGCTTTGAAGAGTCACTGTATAGATAGGCTGAGCATCGGCATCCGACTTCTCAACCACAGGAGGATCGACATCCTGGGGGAGACGGCTCATTGCTCCCGAGACCTTGTCACGAACGTCATTTGCCGCAGTTTCAAGATCAACTTCAAGATTAAACTCAATAGTAATCGAGCTTGACCCATCCCTGCTTGTACTTGAAATTGAGCGAATTCCCGGAATTCCATTTACAGCGGCCTCAAGTGGTTCTGTTATCTGTGTCTCAATTACATCTGCATTGGCTCCCGGAAAAGAGCAGCGAACAGATATTACAGGATTATCCACACTGGGATAGTCTCTAACTCCAAGATAGGTATATCCGATAGCACCAAAAATCAATATCATCAGACTCAACACTGTCGAGAGCACCGGTCTGTTTATGGTAACAGTAGAAATGTTCATAGCAAATAACTTATTGTTTTGATACTGGTTTAAGCTGCATTCCAGGTCTTATCTGCATAAGTCCTGTAGTCGCGACTGTGTCTCCCTTTTCGATTCCAGCCAGCACCTCGATCTTATCGGTTGTACGAGTTCCTGTCTGTACAATTCTACTTTCGGCCTTTCCATTTTTAATTACCCAAACCACCTTTCCGGTGATATCAGATGTTACAGACTCATTCGGTACATAAATGCTTCTCGAATTTTGTCCGGTTGCAAGCATAACCTTTGCCGACATTCCGGGTTTTAGAGTTCCGTCGCTATTGGTATAGCTAGCTCTGAACTTTATTGATCTTGTTTTTACATCCAGCTCTGGATCCATAGCGTAAACTCTTGCATTATACTCCTTTGTAG
The DNA here is from genome assembly GCA_017848635.1 of Bacteroidales bacterium. Lineage (GTDB taxonomy): Bacteria > Bacteroidota > Bacteroidia > Bacteroidales > UBA932 > JAFIHK01. Next base: position 3,392 of record JAFIHK010000086.1, read on the forward strand.
ATCCTTGAACTGTAAATTTGGCTATAGTTCCAATAAGCTTGCTGGTTGCATATTTTTCAGGGATTGAAAATTCGATAACCATATTTTTTATATCAACCAGTGTCGTTATTTTTGAGTTGGGTACCAAATATGCACCCAAGCTGACTCCTCTGAAACCTAAAACACCGTCGAAAGGTGCCCTTACCTCGCACTTCTCAATTTTTGATTTAAGCTGCTCAATATCCTGAGCCAGTACATTATATTCAGTCTGAACCTGATCGAAATCTTCACGGCTCACTGCATCTTTATTTAATAGAATCTTTTGTCTTTCGAGCTTCTCTCTGAGTAATCCATACTGGAAATTTGCACGTTTAAGCTGAGCCTGCAGCTCATCGTCATTAAGCTTCACAAGAATCGATCCCCTCCTTACAAACTCACCCTCTCTGAATTTAATATCAACTACACGTCCGGAGACCTCACTAACCAAATCTACCCTCTCTTTGGCAACAAGTGAGCCAAGTCCAAGAAGCCCCCCTGTATTAACCTCATAATCCGCAATATAAAAAGAGACAGGAAGAGTTCTTCCCTGAGCACCTCCTCTACCCTGGCCCCCCTTAGCTTTATCCTGACTAGCAACATCTGCACCCTTATTTGCAGAGCCCTTTCCATCTGCACCACCGTTCATTGTTGGTTCACCGCTTTTGGAGTTAAATAGAAGTACTGCAGCAGCTGTAACGACAGCAATAAGCACATAGGAGAGATATTTCTGAAATTTTTTCATAATGGAAATTAATTTGATTCTTAACAGACCGAAAATACCGGTCTCTTTTTGACAGGAAAAATCGGGAAATGTTAAATTAAAAAAATGCAGGTATGGCGCTATTGCTATACCTGCATAACATATTCTCAAGAATGGCGGGTAGAATCGAAGAGGTACTACCCTCTGTGCGATCCGTCACACCAAGGATAGTTCTTGGATTTACCACAGCGGCAAATATAGCTGCTCTCTTTGCTCTCCTCCTTACCATCGGGGTGAACAAATTTAACGGAACCCTCAATTTTGGCAGGTCCGTTTGGGATAAGTGTAATTTTAACCTTTTCCATAGCTAATGTTATAGTTTGTCAATTAAAGTTAATCCATTTTTGTAATTTTGCCAATTAAATTACCGCAAAATGAACGATAATCTTGGGCGCTTCCGCAAACTTCTAAACAGTGAATTAGGCAGATGCAGTGCCGATGAGTACCACAGCGCAGGTAAGATCCCTGTAATTGTGGTGCTGGACAATGTCAGGAGCAGGCACAACATAGGGTCTCTCTTCCGCTCCTCCGACGCATTCTCTGTATCGGAGATATTTTTATGCGGTATAAGTTCGACACCCCCCTCTGCCGAAATACACAAAACAGCACTTGGGGCAGAAAATACAGTCAAATGGAGCTATTTCAATGAAACAACCGATGCTGTCAAAAGTTTAAAAGATAGCGGATATTCAATAATCAGTGTTGAGCAGACTGAGAACTCAACTATGTTAGGCGATTTCAGAGCCGATAAATATAATAAAATAGCAATCGTTTTTGGCAACGAAGTAAAGGGAGTTTCACAAGAGATCGTCAACATGAGCGATGAAATAGTTGAAATTCCTCAATCCGGCACAAAACACTCCCTAAACGTATCAGTTGCAGCCGGTGTAGTGCTCTGGGAGCTGTATAAACAAAAAAAAGGCTAACCCTTTTATTGGTTAGCCTTCCTATTAGTTATAAGACTCAACTATTTGTCAAGAGTCTTTTCAATGTAGCGAATCAGATAATCGTAGTGAGCCTTCATATTAAGGTCAGATGTCTGGAAAGCTTTCATCTTCTTAAGCAGATCCTTCATATGATAATATACGAGTGCAGTAGCATCATAATTATCTTTAGGATTTGAATCCGGTTTTGCCTCCATACCCATTCTTCCGGCGAAAGCCGCACCTGTGTATGTATCACAAAGTTGAGTGATATAAACCTTCTGGAGTACCCTTTTGTTAGCATCAATTGATTGTCCTGTTGTCAGATTAGCCCACACCGATGAGTTCAAATCGTTGAAGAGATTAGATACTGTGTAGGTTTTTACAGAACCAAATTTTGCTTCGGCAGTAGTAAGGTTAAGGAACACTCTTTTGCTGAGAATAGATGATAGCGCTGTAGTATAGGCCCTCTCCATGAACATAGCAGGGAAAGAGTTTGTCTTATTCATAATATCTTCAGGTACAAGCCATACAGGAGGAGTGAAGAGATTCTTCTTAAGGAATGCCATAGCCTCCTGTTGTTTCTCTTTCTCAACATATGTATAAATAGCACCTGGCTCCTCTACCATTTTAGGCTCCTCATAAACACCGCCGATCCATTTAGCCACATGGCCTACATATCTGCGGAACTGACCATTAACCTCACTATGCATTGTCTTGAGATTTGAATAATCTTCGTTAGGTACTTTTGTCCATTCTGCAAGATTGTTCATTACATATTTGAGGTTTTTGATACCAAGTTCATTTGCCTTCATTTGGTTGTCACCAAGATCTTCAGATTGAAGTCTAGGGTCATTTGAGCTTGTTTCAGTACCAAACCAGTATCTTCTGTCTTTAGTCTTTTCAATGATCCATTTATTAACTTTTGGAAGCTCTTTAACAGGATCGTTGATATCCATAAAACGTCTGTAACCCCACTCGATAGCCCACTCATCGTAGTGACCTATTCTTGGGAATAGAAGCTCTCTAGGGATATTATCCTCCGGTTGTGCAACATAGTTAAATCTGGAGTAATCCATAATTGTAGTTGTATGACCATTCTCCTTAAGGAACTTAGGATCCCTTAACTGCTCTACAGTATAGAAAGCTGTTCCACCGAAATTGTGTCTAAGACCAAGTGTGTGACCGATTTCGTGAGAAGAGACAAATCTGACAAGCTGACCCATAAGCTCTGTGTCAAAAATCATTTTTCTTGCACCAGGATCGGAAGGTCCAGCCTGAAGCATATACCAGTTACGAACTAATGACATTACATTATGATACCAGTTTACGTGGCTCTCAATAATTTCGCCTGAACGAGGGTCACTTACGTGAGGACCGCTGGCATTTGCAACATCGGATGGTTTATATACAATAGCACAATATCTGGCATCATCAAGTGACCATGTTGGATCCTCTTCAGGAGTTGGAGCAACTTTTCCTACGATAGCATTTTTGAAACCAGCCTTTCTAAAAACTGGTTCCCAGTCATTTACACCCTGAATAAGATATGGCACCCACTCTTTAGGAGTAGCAGGATCTATGTAGTAAACAATAGGTTTTGCAGGCTCAACAAGCTCACCCCTCATATACTTTTCAACATCTTCCGGTTTAGGTTCGAGACGGAATCTGGTGATGTACTCAACCTCTTTAACACCCTGTGGATTAAGATCATAATCTACATATCTGTTAGCAAAATATCCAACTCTGTCGTCGTGGAAACGAGCAACCATTGGTTTTTCAGGAAGCATTACAAATGAGCAGTTTATTTCATAGGTAGCAGTTCCTGCATCTGTTCTTGAATATGTCTTAACGCTTTTTATCTCAGTATTAATAGGATAAGTTTTTACCGAAGAGATGAAAGAGCTCTCTTTCTGAATATTACCCAGCTTAAAAGTTGTTTTATGACGCTTTGTAAAGAAGAAAATTTCAGAGTCACCGGCGAAAAGATCGGTAATGTCAATTACGCTCTTTTTCTTATCGGCAGATATTGCCTTTACCTCAAAAGTAGCGACAATAGCCTGAAGACTTGAACGCTCAAGCGCTCTGTACATAGCCTTTGTACTGTCGGCAGATCTCTCTCTTACGGATATCTCTCTCAGGAAAATTTTATTATTCGGGCCCTTCTCAAAACGGAACATAGACTCGTTGATCTCATCACCTGCATAACCGTCAAATGCACTTCTTACACCGGCAGCCGATTTTGAGATTCTGGATACCATAAGAATATCCCTGTTGAGAATATCATCGCTTATCTCCAGGTAGAACTTATTGTCCTGTACATAAACAGGAGTCATTCCCGGCATCGGTTTTACATCCGATTTGAAAAATTTTTCAATTGCTACCGGACCCTTTTCCGGAGCTTTTTTGGTCGTATCCTTCGCCTGAGCAGCTGCAGGAGGAGGAGTAGCCTGACCTTTTTTGGTTTTCTGGGCTGACAACTCACCCGTATTGAATAACATCAGTGAGCCTATTGCCAGAATAGAAATAGATTTTGTAAATGACATAAAAGTTATTTTTAGTTTATGTTTAGACACTAAAAAATGGCCAAAGTTTAGACCAGACCTGCAAATCCCATAAATGCAAGAGCCAGAATACCTGCTGTTATAAGGGCGATAGGTGCACCTTTAAAGACTTTTGGTACATTTACCAGATCGAGATGTTCTCTTAAGCCGGCAAAAATAACCATTGCAACACCGAACCCAACAGCACTGGCAATTGCATATACCATAGCTTCGGCCAGATTAAGCATATGCGCCTCTCCACCGAATGTAAACTCCTTGGTAACAACAATCAGAGCCACACCAAGTACAGCACAGTTTGTGGTGATAAGAGGGAGAAATATACCCAGAGCCTGATAAAGAGAGGGGCTGATCTTCTTCAATATAATCTCCACCATCTGAACAAGAGCAGCGATTACCAGAATAAAGGCGATAGTCTGCATAAATTCAATCCCCAGAGGTATAAGCACATAGTACTGAAGAAGATATGTAACCAAGGTTGAGACCGCAATTACAAATATTACAGCTCCTGACATTCCTGCTGCTGTTGAGACCTTATTTGAAACCCCAAGGAAAGGGCATACTCCTAGAAATTGTGAAAGTAGGATATTGTTTACAAATACCGCCGATATAATTATAATAATATATTCCATATCTATAATATTCTAGATTTAAGCTTGTTAAATAAGACCATCAGATAACCGAGAGCAATGAATGCACCCGGAGCAAGTACAAATACCAGCATTCCATCTCCCTCCAAAAGTTTTATACCAAAAACAGATCCACTTCCGAGAAGCTCACGAACAAATCCCAGGACAGTAAGTGAAGCGGTAAAACCTAATCCTATCCCAATCCCATCGATAGCAGAATCGAGTACTCCATTTTTTGATGCAAAAGCCTCTGCCCTTCCCAGGACAATACAGTTTACGACTATCAGAGGTATGAATAGCCCGAGTGTAGAGTATAATCCAGGCGCATATGCCTGCATAACAAACTGTACTACTGTCACAAAGGCGGCAATTATAACAATATATGAAGGAATTCTCACTTTACCAGGAATCTGTCCGGAGACAAGAGAGATTGCAATATTTGACAGAGTCAGAACAACCATTGTTGCCAGACCCATACCCATTCCGTTCAAAGCACTGGTCGTTGTGCCCAATGTAGGGCACATACCCAGAATGAGCACAAATGTAGGATTCTCCTTTATTATCCCCTTTGAAATATCTTTCAAAAAATTCATAATCTACTCCTTTTTATTCTGTTTGGTACACTCCAGAAAAACTTTATATGCCGAATTAACAGCATCGCAAAATGCTCTTGAGGAGATTGTTGAAGCAGTAATTGCATCAACATCACCACCATCTTTTTTTACCGATATTTTAAAATCTTCAGGATTTTTGCCCTTAAATTGCACGCTGAAATCACTTTTTCCCTCAACCATTTTATCACCAAGTCCGGGTGTTTCATTATGCGAAAGAACTGCAGTATTCACAATTGTACTATCAATATTAAAACCAACCATTAGATTAATCCTGCCCCCAAAACCTGCAGAAGTGTATGATTCCACTGCATATCCTACAATATTCCCACTCATTTTTGCCGGATAAACCTTATAACTCTTTCCTCCTACCTCAATATTGAAAAGTTCAGCAGAGGGATCATTATCAAACTTTGGTACAACTTTAGAAATAGCGCTGTTTGTCTTTGCAACCTGTGCCATCTCAATCGGATCCTTTGTAATAGAGTAAACACCTCCGAGAATTGCCGAAGAGACAAGGCAGATAACCGTTAATGTTATTGCCATATTTTTGATTGTCGACTCTTTAGCCATTCTTTACCTCCCTCCCGAACCTTACGGGTTTAAAATACATATTAATCAGCGGAACAACAGCATTCATAATCAGAATTGCAAAGGAGATCCCTTCTGGATAGGCACCGAAGTAACGAATTAGAACCGTTATAATACCAATTCCCGCCCCGTATACTATCATTCCCCTTGTACTCATAGGAGATGTTACATAATCTGTCGCCATAAATATTGATCCAATAAGAATCCCTCCTGTAAGAATATTGAATATCGGATCGGCATAATGAGCAGGATCGATCAACCAGAAGATACCGGTCATTACCACAATTGTACCAATTATTGAAAGGGGAATATGCGGCCTAATCACCTTTTTAATAATCAAATAAAAGAAGCCAAGAATCAGGGCAAAGGCAGATATCTCACCCACCGAACCGCCGATTCTGCTAAAAAGCATCTGTTTATAAGTGAAGTGGTGCTGCGCGAATATTTCATTGAGAGTCAAACCCTGTGCCAGCCCCTCCTTTACAAGACCGAGAGGTGTCGCTCCCGAAGAGGCATCGATACCCTCCCTGAACCATGATGTGGGAATTGACCAGTCTGTCATAATCACCGGGAATGATACCAGCAGGAATACACGTCCCACAAGCGCCGGATTGAAAAGGTTCTGACCAATTCCTCCAAATGTCATTTTGGCAATACCTATAGCTACTACCGAGCCTATAAATACAATCCACCATGGAGAGTTAGGCGGCAGGTTGAGAGCTAAAAGAAGTCCGGTTACAACAGCAGAGTAATCACCTATAAGAATCTTCTCTTTAGTGATATACTTCTGGATGACAAATTCAACAAGCATACACGAGACAATTCCCACAAGAGCCAGTTTGATTGCCGAAAAACCGAAGAAATAGATAGAGACCAGCAACGATGGAGAGAGCGCTATCACAACATCCCTCATCAGCTTTTTTGTTGTATCATCGCTGTGAATATGCGGTGCCGGTGAAACTACAAGTTTTTTCATATATTATTTTTCAATTTTCAGTTACTACTTTTTGGGTCTTCCCCTCATTATTTTGATAACCTGAGCCTTGGACCATCTTATTGTATCAAGTAAAGGAATATTTGCAGGACAACTGTACATACAGCTTCCACACTCAATACAATCCTGTACAAGATTGCTCTCCAGATCATCCACTCTTCCCGCCCTAGTAAGCCTATTCAACAGATATGGTTCAAGTCCCATAGGACAAACATCCACGCACTTCGCGCACCTTATGCAGTTACCTTCCGACTTTCTCTTTGTCTCCTCCTCAGTGAGAAGAAGAATTGCAGATGAACTTTTTGTAGTTGTAGCCTCTATTCTGGCAACAGCCTTGCCCATCATAGGACCACCACTTACAAGTTTTACTGCATCACCTGGTATTCCGCCGATTTGCGAAAGTACCATCTCATAACTAGTACCTATTCTCAATCTAAAATTTCGCTGCTCCTTCATGCAAGTACCGGTAACGGTTACTACACCCTCAATCAACGGTTTATTCTTTTGGCAAGCCTCATAGACAGCTAATGCAGTTCCAACATTCTGAACTACAACGCCCACATCTATCGGGAGTCCCATTGATGGGACCCTTCTGCCCGTGATTGCATCAATAAGCTGTTTTTCACCACCCTGAGGATATCTCTTCTTAAGAGAGACAACGGATATCTCCTTATATTTTATTGAGATCAACTCCTTCATCCTCTTGATTGCAAGAGGCTTATTCTCTTCAATCCCAAGATATGCCTTTGATACACCAAGAGCCTTCATCATCAGCTTTATACCAATAATAATCTGCTCGGGCTCCTCAATCATAATCCTGTAATCGGAAGTAAGATATGGTTCGCACTCCGCTCCGTTTACTAAAAGCAGATCCGCTTTTTTACCCGGAGGAGGAGATAGTTTTATATGTGTTGGGAATGCTGCTCCACCAAGACCTACAATACCCATCTCGGCAATTCTTGCAATAATCTGCTCTCCCGATAACTTAATCTCACTGTTAACCTCACTGCTTCTGTCGATACTCTCCTCCCATTCGTCGCCCTCAACATTGATTACAATGTGCTGAACCAGATTGCCGGTGATATCGGGAATCATCTCGATTGAGTGAACTGTCCCAGAAAACGGTGAGTGAATATTTGCAGAAATGAATCCTGATGCCTTCGCAATCAGCTGTCCGGTCTTGACACTGCTTCCCTTTTCTACGACCGGCTCGGCCGGAGCACCCAGATGTTGAAGCATCGAGATAGCGGCAGTAGGAACTGT
>JAFIHK010000087.1 GCA_017848635.1 Bacteroidales bacterium
AGCATCTGCCACTTGGAACGGATGTATTTACTTCAAGAGAGATTGCTTTGAGAGCCGCTTCAAAGGAGTATTCGATTGTTTTTCCCTTCTACTACACAGGGCAGATAAATGAGGCCAGGCATCAACCGGGGACAATCGCGTACAGTCCCGATATACTCTTCAGACTGCTGCAGGAGAGCTGCGATGAAATTTCAAGAAACGGCATTAAAAAGATTGTAATTTTGAACGGCCACGGAGGCAATAACAGCTTCCTGCAATATTTTTGTCAGTCTCAATTGGCTTCCAAAAAGGATTATGCACTCTTTATTTACTCTCCGGAGGTAGATCCTGAGACTCAAAAAAAGATATCTGCACTTAGAAAAAGTTCGGTTGGCGGACACGCAGATGAGGTTGAGACAAGTGTTATGATGTACATCAGGCCTGAACTGGTCAAGATAGATAGGGTAGGTACAGAGACCGGAGCCGATATGAAAAGATTAAATCTGAAAAATACATATACTGGAATCTGGTGGTATGGAAAATATCCGAATCATTATGCGGGAGATGCCCCCGGTGCATCTGCCGAAATAGGTGAAATATCTGTGATTCAGAAAATTGATCAGCTGAGCGAAATGCTTAAGGCAATAAAATCCGATGAAGCTACAATAGAGTTGCAGAACAGGTTTTACGATGAATCGGCTGCTCCTCTCAAAACAAAACCTAAAAAATAGATTTGGTTATGAAAATTAAACAGATATTCAGTTTCATCATAACTCCAATTATTGTACTCTACATCCTTTTCAATGTACAGCTTGACCCATCCAATCCTAAGGTTACTCACACCTTTTGTGTAGCTCTGTTAATGGCTGTCTGGTGGATAACCGAAGCCCTTCCGCTGGCTGTTACCTCTCTTTTGCCCGTTGCGCTCTTTCCTCTGCTCGGGATTATGGACGGAAAGACGGTATCCGCAACATACTTCAACGATGTGATATTCCTTTTTATGGGAGGATTCCTTGTTGCTCTTGCGATGGAGCGTTGGAATCTGCACAAGAGGATAGCCCTGAGAATTCTATGCATGACCGGAGTGAGTCCTGCTTTAATTCTGCTCGGTTTTATGCTGGCCTCCTTTATGCTCTCCATGTGGATTTCAAATACAGCCACTGCAATGATGATGATACCGATTGTAATGTCGATAATCAAGCAGCTGGAGGAGTTTATGAGTCAAAAAAGCACATCCAAATTCAGTATCGGACTTTTACTCGGGATTGCTTACAGTGCTTCGGTAGGCGGAATAGCAACACTGGTTGGTACTCCGCCAAATCTGTCGCTTGTAAGGATCTTTCACATATATTTCCCAAACATGCCGGAAATATCCTTCTCCAGTTGGTTGATTTTTGCTCTGCCACTAGCTTTAATACTATTTATCATAATATGGTTGTTTCTCTATCTTTTATATAAACCAAAAACAGAGGATTGGACTCCAATTGATAAGGATACTTTTCATAAGCATCTTTACGCAATGGGTAAACCTAAATATGAAGAGAAGTGGGTATTTGTTGTATTTGTTCTGCTGGCGCTTTTATGGATATCCAGAGCAGATCTTGCCCTTGGATCGGTAGTTATAAAGGGTTGGAGTTCTCTATTCCCCAATAGCAATTACATAAACGATGGAACAGTTGCCGTGTTTATGGCCCTGATTCTGTTTATAATTCCCTCAAAACAGGAGAAGGGGAAGAGAATTATGGATTGGGAGGTGGCAAACAGACTTCCCTGGAGTATCCTGCTATTGTTTGGAGGAGGCTTTGCACTGGCAACAGGATTTAAAGAGTCCGGACTCTCTCTCTGGTTTGGTCAGCATTTGGAGAGCCTAACCACAATACATCCGATTCTGATAATTCTTTCAATCTCGCTGGTAATGACATTCCTTACGGAGTTGACCTCAAATACAGCTGTTACCGAAATGGTTCTGCCGATACTGGCGGGAATTGCGATAACTTCGAATATTAATCCGATGTTGTTAATGGTACCTGCTACCCTTTCGGCCTCAATGGCATTTATGCTTCCTGTGGCAACACCGCCAAATGCAATTATTTTTGGCACGGGCCGGATTACAGTGTGGCAGATGGCCAGGACAGGCTTTATTTTAAACCTTATCGGAGCTGTTATTATAACACTTATGACATATTACTGGGGAGGCTTTGTCTTCAATATATGATTTTAACAAATTTATTCAAATGAGATCCGATCAAAAGAGCAGAAAAGAGATTTTAAAGCCAATAATTTCGGTTTTCCTGGTTGGAGTTGCCGGAATTTCAATTCCACCCCTGAGAGGGCTGTTTTTAGGCCTTACCTTCTTCATACTGATTGCCGGATTCCTTCTTTTGCTTTTAAACGATGGAAACGGCAGGAGAGGGCAGATTTTCTTTATTTCGGTTATCATTCTCACCTTTTTTCTTGAAGTTGCAGGAGTAAAGAGCGGGCAGATATTCGGAGTGTATGCCTATGGAGATAACCTTGGCCCGAAGCTGCTGGAGACGCCGCTTATAATCGGATTTAATTGGGCTATTTTGGCCTACTCTTCATCGACAATCGCTCGGGGAGTTATTGGAAGTCTACTTCCTGCGAAGGGGCGAACTGTAGCAAAGATTTCTGTTGTGTTTACTGCCTCTTTAATAATGGTTCTCATAGATATTATACTTGAGAGAGTTGCCCCGCTTGCCGGTTTCTGGAGCTGGCAGGATGGGATTGTTCCGGTTAGAAACTATGTAGCGTGGTTTGTATCTGCCATTATTATAAATTCAGGCATTGTACTCTTTGAAATCGATACCAAAAACAGGGTGGCAGTTCCACTTATACTGGCGATGACTCTATTTCTTACAATCACCTATATGATTCTGATTTTATATCCATAATCACATTTAGCTATGATGATAAAAGCCAGCCATCACAAAGTAATATTCGGGATTTTTAAAATTTATACGCGGTTCTCAATTGCCTTGAATTTTAAAAAGGTTGAGCTCATAGGGTCGTTACCTCAATCAGAGAGATCAATTCTGCTTATTGCCAACCATTTCAGCTGGTGGGATGGGTTTATTGCGCTCTATCTCAATATGAAATTTATAAAGAAACGCTTCTATTTTATGATGCTGGAGGAGCAGCTTAAGAGGTTCTGGTACTTTAAATTCACAGGGGGTTTTTCTGTGAAAAAAGGGAGCAGGAGCGTGATAGAATCACTAAATTATGCTTCGGATCTGTTGAAGGATAGACGTAATATGGTACTTATTTTCCCACAGGGGGAGATCCAGACATCACATTTAATGGAGTTCAGGTTTGAACAGGGAGTTTCGCGTATTGTTGACCGTGCAGGTGCGGGGAGTTCAATCCTTTTACTTGTAACGCTACAGGACTACTTCTCCAATAAGAAGCCCTCACTCTACTGCTATATAAAAGAGGCGCAGCCAACCGATACTATTGAGCAGATATGCTCTCAATACAACGACTTTTACCGAAGCTGCCTCGCACAACACATTAACCTTAAAAAATGAGCGCTATTATTACCATATTAATTGTATTTGTTGGCATAGAGCTCATAGTCTCATTGAGTAATCTGCTGCTTTACTCACCGTTCAGTAAAAAAGGCAATGGTACACAATCGGACAGATTGGTATCGGTGCTTATTCCTGCCAGAGATGAGCAGGAGAACATCGGAAAGCTATTAAACGACCTTGCTCTGCAGAGTTACATTAATTATGAGGTGGTTGTTTATGACGATATGTCGAGGGACTGCACACCTCAGATTGTAGAGGAGTTCCGTTCTAAAATAGCTAATCTGAAATTGATAAAAGGCGGGGAGTTGCCTATTGGTTGGCTTGGTAAAAATTTCGCCTGCTTCTCCCTTTCAAAAGAGGCCAAAGGAGATTATCTGCTTTTTTTGGATGCCGATGTAAGGGTTGGAAGCAATATGCTTGAAAGGGTTATTAACTATCATCAAAAGAGAAAATTAAACCTGCTCTCTATATTTCCCGTACAAATAATGAAAAGTGTGGGAGAGCGGCTCACTGTGCCACTAATGAATCAAATTTTACTATCCCTGCTCCCCCTTCCTTTGGTTAGAATCTCTTCAAGGCCTTCATTATCAGCGGCAAATGGTCAGTTCATGCTCTTCGACAAAGTCTCATATTTTGAACTAAATCCGCATTTTGAGTTAAGAGTGTCGCGCGTTGAGGATATTGATTGTGCAAGATTGTTCAAAAAGAGGGGGAGATCAGTTGCCTGCCTGCCCGGGAGCAGGGATATAGAGTGCCGGATGTACTCCGGATTGAGGTCGGCAACCGATGGATTCTCAAAAAATATCGTGAGAATGTTCGGCAACTCTCCTCTTGCTGCATCTCTTTACTGGGGTCTCTCTATCTCCGCAATAGTTGTTCCGGTATCTGCCCCCTCTAAAGAGGGAGTAGCACTGCTTGTTTTGCTGCAATTAATGGTAATTATTACAATATCTGCCCTGAGCAGGCAAAATATAGTACTGAACATAATATCATTTGTACCGCGCCAGTTTATACTGGGCTACATAATTTTTAAATCGGTTATAAACTCAAAAAGAGGAAATTTAATATGGAAAGGAAGAAATATATATTGACTCTTCTCTTTTTACTTCTGTTTGCATCTGCCCTCGCTAATGGAGGGGCTTCAAACAGATCGTTGATATATAAAGCCTACATTTCTGGAGAGATGACTCTTTGGAAAGGGGTTGTGGACAAAATGCAGATTAACTTGAAACCGGAACCGGACTATCTGTTGGAACTGCTTAACTATCAATATGGATATATTGGATGGGCTCTTGGAAGCGGAAATAAGAGCGAGGCAGAAAAATATCTGCAGAGGGTTAAAAATAACCTGAATCTTTTAAAATCTAAAACAGGAGAGACCTCGATGACCCTTTTTTATGCATCGGTTATTAACTCATTCTCAATTCCATTTAATAAATTGAAAATTGCTCATTACGGTATGGAGAGTCTTGAGTTAGCTGAGAGGTCGCTGGAGAGAGATGCTGCCAACCCCTATGCAAATATGCAATATGCCAGTTGTTATTACTATATGCCGGCAATATTCGGGGGCTCGAAGAGTACGGGTCTTCTCTACTACTCCAAGGCAAGAAAATATATGGAGCTCTCTTCATATGATAATAATGAGGACTGGAATTATCTTAGCCTGTTGGTGCAGATTGCACAGGTATACGCAGATCTCAAAAAATATGAGGAGGCTCTGGATATATACAGGTTGATTCTTAAGCGTGAGCCGGGATTTGTTTGGGTGAAAAATGAGCTTTACCCGAAGGTTTTGAAGAGAAAAAAATAGAATATAGAGATAATAAAAATATACTTATGAATAAAAAGGTTGTAATTGTTGGGGCTGGACTCGGCGGACTCGCGACTGCCCTGCGACTGTCAGTAAATGGCTATGAAGTAGAAATAGTTGAAAAACACTCTACTGCCGGTGGGCGCTTAAACCAGATTAAGAAGGATGGATTTACATTTGACACAGGGCCGAGTTTTTTCAGCATGTCCTATGAATTTGAGAAGTTTGCAAGCGACTGTGGCATTAAACTTCCATTTGAATATTTCGAACTGGATCCCCTCTACTCTGTTCACTTCAGAAACAGAAAGAAGCCGTTTCATCTGTATAAAAATATTGACAAGCTTGCAGAGCAATTCAAAGAGATTGAGCCCAATTTTAAAGAGAACTTTGAAAAGTATATCGGGAAAGCTGAGGCCCTTTTTAAGGATACTGTCGATTTGGTGATTAAAAGAAATTTTGATTCTGTTCTCGACTATTTTCTAACATTGGCAAGAGTTAATCCATCGCATCTCCCTGTCTTGTTCCGTTCGTTCTGGCAACAGGTAAAGCTCTATTTTGACTCGGAGGAGGCATCACAGATTCTGTCGCTTGTCGCTTTTTTCCTGGGCAAAACGCCTTTCGATACTATGGCCGTATATACATTGTTGTCATACACCGAATTCCGGTACGACGGTTACTATAATGTAAGCGGTGGAATGTACAAGATTACCGAAGGTCTGGTAGAGGAGCTTACAAAAAGAGGAGTTAAGATCCATTACAATACCGAAATAAAGGGTTATAGCAGCTCCCCAAAAAGGTTGGATTCTGTTATTGACTCTACAGGAAAGGAGTGGAAGGCAGATATTTTTATTATAAATGCCGATGCACCATTCTTCTCGGGTTCTGTATTGGGCGACGCAAAATACTCAGCAGATAGTTTAAAAAAGATGGATTGGACAATGGGCTATCTGACATTTTATGTAGGAATTGACTGCAAACTTCCGGATGTTAACCACCACAACTACTACCTTGGTGCAAACTATTCAGAATATGCCGAGAAGATTAAGAGGGAACTTACAAGTTCAGAAACTCCTTACTACTATGTTAATGTTCTTTCAAAACATAATAGGGAGTGTGCTCCCGAAGGATGTGAGAGTCTGTTCTTTGTATGTCCGGTACCTAATC
>JAFIHK010000088.1 GCA_017848635.1 Bacteroidales bacterium
TACTGGATGCATAACAATATGATTACAATTAACGGTCAAAAGATGGGGAAATCTCTTGGTAATTTTATTACTCTGGAGGAGCTTTTTACAGGATCCAATCCGATACTTGAGCAGGCATACTCTCCTATGACCATAAGGTTTTTTATACTTCAGGCTCACTATCGTGGAACCCTCGATTTTAGCAATGAGGCATTGATTGCGTCGGAGAGGGGATTGAAGAGACTCCTGCAGGCAGCAAAGGATGTAACAAGACTCTATACCGAGGAGAGTGCCCCAAAAAACGAAGAGATCTCAAAAATTATGGATGGTGTTTTGAATGCCCTCTGTGATGACCTTAACACACCCGTTGCTCTCTCTTTTGTTTTTGAGGCTGTAAAAATTGTTAATCAGGTGAAGGATAGGCAGATAAAAATCTGCGCCGAAGACAAAAAGAGTCTTGAGGCGATATTCAGCGGTATCGTAACAGATGTCCTGGGGCTTGTAGATGAGTCGGACTCGTCAACAAATTCAGAGATACTGAAAGGTGTTGTGGAGATGCTTATCTCTATAAGAAAAGATGCAAAGGCGAATAAAGATTACCAAACAAGCGACAAAATCAGAGACGAATTGAATAGATTGGGGATCTCAATAAAAGATACAAAAGAGGGAACTGATTGGAGTATTAATTAAGTTTTCTATTATAAACTGTAACTAAATTCACCTTCCCTGCCCTTATCTATGGGCAAAAACAATATAACATCCCGTATTCGGGGTGTTATATTTTTTATATTTTTGTAAAAAAATAGGTTCCGGGCCAATGCTGAAAAGTGAACATTTTATATTGTGCTGATGTTACATTTTAATGGCTTGGTAGTCATATATAAAATACTATTCTTATGAGATCAAATAAATTTATCTTACTTACAGTTTTTTCTTTAATATTTTCAACATCGGTATTTGCAACCGGAAATCAACGCTCTTTTGCAATTGTGGTAGACAAAGTTACACTCGAAAAATGTAAAGCCTCGATTGAATCATATGCTCAATCAGTAAAAAATGAGGGCATAAACCCTGTAATAGTCGTGGATAAGTGGAGCACTCCCGATTCAATTAAGAGTGTTCTGATTAAAATGTATAAGAGTAGCAGTCTGGAGGGGGCAGTATTTATCGGGGATATCCCGGTGCCGATGATTAGAAATGCTCAGCACCTTTCAACGGCATTTAAGATGGATCAAAAGAGAGCCTGGGACCAGTCTTCAATTCCATCTGACCGTTTTTATGATGATTTCGACCTCAAGTTCGAATATATAAAGCAGGATGAAAAGAATAAACAGCTCTTCTATTATAATCTCTCTCCGGAAGGGGCTCACAATATTCGTTGCGAGATTTATTCTGCCAGAATTAAACCTCCATTTTACCCTGGCAAGGATAAGTATGAACTTATAAACAGCTTTCTTAACAAAGTAGTTAAAGAGAAGGCATCTGCCAGGAGTATTAAAAATCTTACATATTTTGCGGGTCACGGATACAACTCCGATGATATGGTTGCCAGAATTGACGAGAAGGTTACTCTGCTGGACCAGTTTAAAACTTTCAGAGAGGGTAAGGGTACGATTAACTTTATCGACTACACATACGAAGATAATGTTAAATACCGACTTATGGCAGAGATTGCGAGAGAGGATATTGATCTTGCAATACTTCACCACCATGGAGCCGAGGATACACAATATCTCAATGGCAGCCCAATTACAACAAACCCCTCTATGTGGCTTGAACTTACTAAAAAATTCTTCAGAGGTAAAATCAGAGGTTCCAAAGATACTGCCGCTTCAAAGGAGTACTATATTAAGAACTATAATGTTCCGGCAGATTGGGTTTCAAATGCGTTTGACAAAAAGCTTATGCTTAAAGACAGTCTTGAGGATGCTGCCATAAATGTAAATATTCCGGACATGTACGGCTATAAGCCTAATGCCAGGTTTATTGTATTTGATGCCTGTTTTAACGGAGCCTTCCAGAATGAAGATTATATCAGCGGCCACTATATATTTAACGAAGGGAAAACAGTTGTTGTAAAGGCAAATTCTGTAAATACTCTTCAGGATACCTGGACAAATCAACTTATAGGTTTGCTTGACCTTGGTGTAAGTGTCGGTAACTGGGCAAAGGGAACAATGACTCTTGAGTCTCATCTGATAGGGGACCCAACATACAAATATGCGCCATCTGTTAAGGATTATACATCTCTGGATAGTTATGTGGGAGTTGGAAGATCCAATATTTCATACTGGAAAAAGGGTTTGAAATCGGATATTAATGAGGTTAAATCCCTCTCGATAAAGATGCTCTATGAGGCCGGACAGATGACTCCCGCCGAACTTCTCTCAATACAAAAGAGCGATAAATCGCCACTTGTACGCTTACAGGCATTCAATCAAATCAGGAAGCATTATAACCCTCAACTTGTAGAGGCTATTAGAACCGGCCTCTATGATAATTACGAACTCTTAAGGAGACTCGCTTCAATCGAAGCATCTTCGAATATGTCGCCAGAGTTGATGGATGATATTTTTGAACTTCGTTTTGCACCGGGGACATCTCTTAGAGTAGAGTTTCAACTTAAGACAGCTTGCGAAAACTATCCCGAAGATGAGGCGCTGGCAGCATTCAAAAAGCATGTTGCCGGGAAAGAGGGAAAATGGTATGAAAATAATGAACAGGATCTGAAGGCTCTGAAGTACTCTCTGGACAGAACCAAGAAGGAGTTTGAAGAACTTCTTGACCCTGAAGCTCCTGCAAAATCTAAGAAATTTACAATCACTGCATTGAGAAACAGTACAAGTGTAGCGTATCTGGACACTCTCTTCCGCTTTATGAATGAGAGCAAGGATAATGAACTGAGGGCAACTCTTGCTGAGGCATTTGGATGGTACACAAACTCATACAAGAGAGATGAAATTATCGACTTCCTTAAGGGAGCGCTTCAAAAAGAGAGAGATGAAAATGTAAAATTTGAGATAAACAGAACTATACAAAGACTTTACAATATACCAAACTAACTTAAATTATGATTAAACACGAAATTCCGAATGCAGGCACATTTTTCAGAGCGTTAAGTGTGTCTGTCTTGACAATTCTGTTGACAGCAGGGGTTTCACTAAGGGCGTTTGCCCAAACATCTGCCGAAAAGAATTTCGCTACTGTGAAAGGTGTTGTTTATGAAGAGGGAACATCGAAAGTTCCTGTTGAATTTGCAACAGTCCAGCTGCTTCCACAGGGTTCTGCAACCACCACGACTGCTCGTGGTGAGTTTGTGTTTTCAAAGGTCCTCCCAGGAAAAACCGAAATCAAGGTGAGATTTATGGGAATGGAACCTCTGGATACAACTATTAATGTGATTCCCGGGAAAAACTACCTTCTGGAGCTGAGAATGGAGTTCAGTTCATTCCGCTTAAAGGAGGTCGCCGTTGTTGCTCAGGAGAGTAAGGCAGGGCAAGCTACTGCCTCCAACATCTCAAGACAGGCGATGGATCATATGCAGGTATCTCAGTTGGCAGATATTGCCCAGCTACTGCCCGGAGCTGTTACACAGGAGCAGGATCTCTCTACAGCAAAGACCATTACATTGAGGACTCTTGGCCAAAAAGATGACAAGTCAACATATATGAACAGTCTTGGTACTGCAATTATAATTGACGGAGCTCCGCTTTCAAATAATGCTAATATGCAGACGCTCTCTCCTACGATTACCGGAGCCTCCGGGGTCATTGGCGGAGGTAGCTCTCCAAACCAGGGGCTTGACCTTCGTGCAATATCAACAGATAACATCGAATCGGTTGAAGTGATCAGGGGCGTCCCTTCTGTAATTTATGGTGACCTTACTTCGGGCGCGATAGTTGTAAAATCGAAGGCTGGCCGCGAACCTTTTACGGTCAGGTTAAAGACAGATCCTTCTAAATATCAGGTGTCTGTAGGTAAGGGATTGTCTCTTGGCGATAAAAAGGGTAATCTTAACCTAAGTGCAGACTACCTTAAGAACACAAACGAACTCACAGAGTCATACGCATATTATGAAAGGGTAACCGGACGTGCTCTCTATTCGAACATTTTCGGCAAGGTCTCATCAAATACCTCTATCGACCTGTTTATTGGCAAGGATACAAGAGAACCTAATCCGAATGACCAGAGAAGCAGACTATCTACTGGCTCTAAAGATGTAGGAATAAGGTTTAATACAAATGGTACCTGGAATATAAACAGCTGGATAATCAATAATCTTAAATATACACTGTCCGGTAGTTACCGCGATAAACACTCGTACAGTCAGGAGCTTCTGGGTAACGCCTTTGCTGCTTACTCGATGTCTACAACTGACGGTGCGGTTTTGAGCAACAGACCAGGCCAAAAGGTATATGATAATAACGGTAATGAACTTACTAATATTCCTTCAAAAGAGTCTCAGTACTATGCAACATATCTGCCTAACGAATACTTCAGCCGCTACGATATTTACGGTAAGGAGGTGAATGTATTTGCATCGGTAAATGGTACATTCTCGAAGAAATTCGGATCTCTCTTCAGCAGATTTATTGCCGGGGCCGATTTCAAGACCGATGGTAATATGGGAAAAGGTAAAGTTTATGATCTATCTGCTCCACCATACAGGAATGTATCAAGCGAAAACTCATCTTCAAGACCAAGAAAGTACTCCGATATACCTTTTGTTACACAAGTTGGTATTTACGGTGAGGAGAATCTGACTCTAAATGTTCTTAACAGAGAGATGACTGCTCAGATTGGTGCAAGATACGATAATGTACAGGGTAAGAGCAAGATCTCTCCAAGGGTGAATTTGTCTGCAGAGGTAATCCCTTCTATGCTTTGGATCAGAGGGGCATACGGTATCAATGCAAAAGCACCGACTACTCTCTATCTCTATCCTGAGAAGGCATATTTCGATCTTATACACTTCAACAATATCGGAAGCTCTACTGTTCCAGAAAACGAACAGCTTCTGCTCGCCTCAACACGAGTTTTCGATACTCAAAACAAGAATCTCAAGATAGCTTATAATGAAAAATTTGAGGTAGGAGTAGATTTTAAACTCGGTAAGATGAGATTGTCTGCAACAGCATACGACGAACAGCTTATGGATGGTTACAACCTGGGATACTCTGCCGATAATTTTAAGCTTATTGATTATGTTCAGTATGAAATCGCTCAGGTTAATGCAGGAACAGTTCCTACACTTAAACAGAAATCATTGAACAAGATATTTCTAAGCTACGCAACTCCAATGAACAATACCCGTTCACGCAACAGAGGTATTGAGTTCGATATCGACTTCGGAAGGATTGATGCAATCAGAACATCGTTCATTCTCAGCGGAGCATATATGAGAACAAGTGACTGGAGCAAGGGCAATACCTTTGTAACCAAGAAGAATCTGAATAACCTGGAGCGTAATATCGGTATCCTGGAGGAGGCGAATACAATTAATGAGTACCAGCGCTTTGTTACCACTCTTCGTGTCGTTCACAACATACCTTCTATCGGGTTCGTAATATCGGCAACGGCTCAGGTTACCTGGAAAAACAAATCTTGGTATACTATCGGCAATGACAGCACAATTGTTTCATACATCTCAAGAACCGACGGAAAGGTATACCAGATGGACCCTTCTAAAATTGATGATCCTGAATTCTATTATCTGAAAAACGATAAAGATGCCGTAAGATTTATCCCTGAATCATATTTCCCTACACTGTTGATGAACTTCAACATAACCAAGGAGATCGGTGAGTCGCTTAAGGCATCGTTTTATGCCAATAATATGTTTAATATCAGGCCTTTGTATGAGAAAAAACGCTATCCGGGCTCTTATGAGGAACTGAATATACCTATATACTTTGGTTTTGAACTTGCCCTTAAAATTAAATAAAAGAGAACAAGATCATGAAAAAGAGAATTATAAATATATATATAGGTATGGCTGCTCTATTGATGCTGCCGGCCTGCCAGCAGTTCGAAAAAGCATCGGACGCCCCTGATGTTAAAGCTTTAACTGCTGTTATCTCTGCAAATCTGAATCTCGGAACCGATCCGGCTCCGGAGCAACTTAGTGTAAAGCTTATAAATTATAATGAGAATTATGAGATTAACACTACAATGGACCCAAGCGGTACTCTATCGGTAGGAAATATCATTCCCGGTATTTACACTATAACTATGTCTTCCGAAGAGACGCATGGACAATACACTTATTACTACAGCGGAAGTGCTGTTAATGTCAGTATTGTGGCCGATAATAAACCAATATCGGTAGACATAAGTGCTGCAAAATCGGGTGCTCTGTTGCTAAAGGAGATATTTTACTGCGGATCTAAAACATCAACGGGAGGTTCATACTTCCGTGATCAGTTTTATGAGATATACAATAACAGTGAGAATGTACAGGATGTTAAGGGTATGTGTATAGCACTGCTCAATCCGAGCACAGCAACTGCAAATCTGCCTACATACAGCATTGAGAATGCCGATAAATATGTTTACGCATTACAGATCTGGCAGATTCCTACAAATAAGAGTTATCCGGTTAACCCGGGGGAATCTGTAATTATTGCGCAGATGGCAGACAATCACCAGAAATCTACCCTAAACCCGGCATCTCCGGTAAATCTTCTGAGTGCAGAATTTGAGACACTTGTTAATACTACCTCAATTATTCTTGATAATCCTGCTATTAATATGACAATGGCATTTTGGCCATCACCAACACCACAGTGGCTTACAACAGTATTCGGGGGAGCATTTGTAATCTTTATACCAAACGAAGCCATCAATCCTGCCAACTATATTAACCCGGTAGGTAGTACCTCTACAAAGGTTTATAAGATTCCTATTGCAGATGTTATTGACGCTGTAGAGCTGGTAGGTAATGCAAATCAGGTGCAGTTAAAGAGAGTTCCGTCGGTACTGGATGCGGGAGCTACAACTGTTGGAGGTACATATCTGGGAGTTAGTGTTGCAAGAAAGATCAAGACTACTCTTAATGACGGAAGAGTCATTTACTATGATTCAAACAACAGTTCAAATGACTTTGAGGTGATGAACCCACCTGTAATAAGAAGGAACGGAGCAAAGGCACCTGCCTGGAATACCTGGAAATAACAATAAAACTGAACAACCATGAAACAGATAAAATATATATTTTGTACAGGAGCATTGTTTATTTCTCTGTTCGCTGTAAACAGGCTTTCCGGCCAGACAAACGCTGTAGTAAATACCCCTGCGTCTCTGGAGGTAATAAAAGCAAAATCTTTGTGGATAAACTCATCTAACGGAGCCGGGCTGGTTCTCGATAAAATATCAGATTTCACCGAATTGTATGCAGGATACTCTTTTAATTCGGGAGATTATAAACTTAATCGCACCGGAAAAGATGAGAATATTTTAGGAGTGAGTGCCGAAGGTGGAAAGAACCTCGAAAATGCATTTGCATGGGGTAAATTCTCCTTTAAGAATATTTCTCAGAATGGAACTCTCTATAATACCCAAACTGTAGATTTCGACAGAGTTATGCCATATGTTGTGGCCGATCCGAATCTGAGTGACTGGAAAAATCAAGAGTACAAACTGGAGATGGCTGTCTCGTCAAAACCATTATGGGATCGCCTTTTGGTCGGTATCAAAGGGGAGTATGTCAATAAGGTAGGTGCAAAGCAGATGGACCCACGTTCGGAGGTTTACTATTATCACATAAGGTTGCAACCAGGTGCTGTTTACACATGGGGAAACAACTCACTCGGTGCAAATGTACTTTATGAGAATCTAAATCAAAGATCGAAGACAACTAACAGCGATACGCAGGTTAATCAGGATGTATATGTTCTCAAAGGATTGGGATACAGCTATGACGCTGTTGTAGGCGGCCTGCAATCATTAGGAATGTTCATCTATAAAGGCAATAAACTTGGAGGCGCAATGCAGTATCAACACAACTTTCCGTTTATGACTCTCTTTGCCGAAGGACGTTACCACTTTAGAGTAGAAGATGTGATCAGCACTCCTACAAAACCTAAAAAACAGGGAAGTGTCCGTGAGAACAGTTATGCTGCCGATCTCTCTCTCCTTTTCGGGAAGAGCGATTTGGCCAGAGTCGATATCTCATATCTAAATCAGTCAACAAGCGGAATTGAGTATGTTCAGGTTCTGGACAACTCATACAATGTTCAAAAATGGATTGTAGTATTCAGCAGCGTACGCTCGACATTTGATGTTCAGGAGTTGAATGCCCGCTTCTCATTTTTCAAGGATGCCAAGAGAGATTACAAATGGAAAGCAGGAGCGGATATCAAATATCGTAATAATGACGATCTGTACATAATGCCGGAGTCTGTAGAGAAGGTAGAGAATCTTTTCTACGGAGTTTACGCAAGCTATAACTTGCCAATTTCGGGCAGATGGTCGGTTTTGGCCGGCGCAGATATCCAGCTTAAAAGCAATCTCAACGGCAGATATGAGTACAACGGTCCTGAACCTGAAACAGACCTGATTAATGCATGTATGATACCCGATTTTGAGTTCATGAAGTCGGAATATACAAAGATTGGAGCAAGAGTTAACGTTGTTGCAAAACTTGCCAAGAGTGCCGTAAGCATAACCGGCCGAATAGATTACTATAAACCATCCGAAGGCAGCAACGACAGAATCGATGCTCAAATCGGGCTAGGCTTTACATTCTAATGATATGATAAAAAAGGTAAAAATTATTTCAACGATTTTTACCGCACTGCTTCTCTCCGCATCGTTAAACGGTGCAGGGAGGGGCTTTGCGGTTATTATAGACAGCCCTACATACGGAGCCTGTAAAAGCGAAATTGAGGCATATACTACAATGCTTAAGAGCGAGGGATACACTCTCTACCTAAGAGATGCCGATTGGAGAGAGCCTCAGCAGGTGAAAAGGGAGCTAGAAAAACTATACAGGGACAGTAATCTGCGGGGAGCAATCTTCATTGGTCAGATTCCGATTCCAATGGTACGCGATGCGCAGTATCTCACTTCGGCATTTAAAATGGACCAAAGAGTATTTCCGATGCGTGAATCATCTGTTCCCTCCGATCGCTATTACGACGATTTCGATCTGAAATTTGACTATCTCGGACAGGACAGCACAGAGAGACTCTTTCACTATTTCTCTTTAAATAGTTACTCCCCTCAGCGGATCTCCTGCGATATCTACACAGGACGACTTAAACCTACCAAAGAGGGAGAGGAGGGTTACAATCAGATACGGAACTACTTTAAAAAACTGGTATCCGAACGCAAAGTACGGAACAGGCTCAATGTAATCACCACCTTTACAGGAGAGGGTTCATTCTCCAACAGTCTGACCGCATGGAAAGAGGAGGGGGTTACCCTCAGAGAGCAGTTCCCGGAATCTTTCAGGGGGGACGGTAGTGTGAAGCTTCTCTTCTACGCTATGTATCCATATATGAAGGATGTTGTAACCGATGAACTTAGACGTCAGGAGTCCGATCTCTTTATTTTTCACGAACACGGACTTCCTGAGAGACAATATATGTCGGAGCATCCGAAGAGCATAGGAAGCGATGAGTACATCCAGGCGGCCAAGAGAATCATCAGAGAGAGGCTGAGAACCAAAAAGAGTGAATCTGCCAGAAGCGAGTACATAAAAGAGCTAAAAGAGAGATATCCTCTTGATTCAACATGGTTCTCAGGATGGAACGACAAAAAGGTTATAAAAGAGGATTCAATACTCTACGCAATTACAGGAATCGACCTGTCTGACCTACCGGTTATTGCCCCGAATTCAAGATTTGTAATATTCGACGCATGCTATAACGGTGATTTCCGTGAAAAAAGCTACATAGGAGCAGAATATATCTTTGCTCCGGGTAAAACTGTCGTAACATTCGGTAACAGCGCAAATGTACTTCAGGATAAATCATCATCCGATCTTATGGGAATGCTATCACTTGGATTTTCAATAGGGGAGTGGGCTCAGCAGATAAATATTCTTGAGTCTCACATTACCGGGGATCCGACATTTACTTTTGAGCCGGTTAAAAGTGTTGAAATTGACCTCTCATCAAGAGATTCCAAGTACTGGATATCTCTACTAAACAGTAGCCCATATGCTGATATCCAGGGACTCGCCCTTCACAGGCTTTTCGATCTTAATTATACAGGATTGGAGAGATTGCTATACGACACCTATAATAAATCTCCTTACGCAACAGTAAGGCTGCAGGTATATCATCTGCTCCAGTTCTACAAGTCTCCTCTTTTCGGGCAGATGCTCACACGTTCGGTTAACGATACATATGAATTTATCAGAAGAAAATCTCTATTCTCTATGGGAAGGATAGGCAGCCCTGAGTTTATACCTTACATAATAGATGCCTATCTCTACGACAATATGGATGAGAGAGTCTTCTTTAATGCAATGATGTGCTTTGATCTTTACAGGGCAGATGACCTGAGGAGGGTCTTCAACTCCAGAATAGCCGAATATAAATCGGAGAGCAGTATTGATGCTATCAAATCACAGTTTGAATCGGCATTGGCATCCAGAGCGAGTATCGGCAAAATGGGAGAGGATCTTCTGGATAAAAGCAAAAGCCTGAAAGCCAGATACTCTTCGGTTCAGATGTTGAGGAACTATCCCTACCATCACCTTGTTCCGGAGTATCTTAAGGTACTCTCCGACAATAGCGAAGATCTGTCGCTAAGAGTAAGACTGGCCGAAGCATTAGGATGGTTCACTCTTTCGAATGAGCGCGATGCGATTGTTACCACCTGCAAAACTATTGCCTCTTCAACGGATACTCCCGAAGAGCTAAAACGTGAGCTATTGAAAACAGTTGCCAGAATTGATGTTTATATGCGATAAAAATGAGAAATATGAGAAATATGAAAAGAGTATATACACTGTTATTTTTATTCACTCTCATGCTCTCTGCCTCTACAATTTTGAGGTCGGAGGAGAGATATCTGCCCGTTAAGGGAAATTTCCCAACTCGTTTTTTGATCGTAGTAGACAGTAAAAGCTATGCAGATGCACAAAATGAACTAAATCTGTATAAGTCTCAACTCGAATCGGAAAATCTTGGTGTAGAGCTTCTAATTGGTAATTGGAGCAGCCCTGAGGAGTTAAAATCCTCAATAATAAAGATATATAATAAAAAACCGGTAATGGAGGGTGCTATTTTTATCGGTAATATTCCGGTGGTAAGGGTTCAAAATTTTCAGCACGCTACAACAGCATTCAAAATGGACGAGGAGAAGTTTCCGATTGAAGATGCATCGGTAACCAGCGACCGTTATTACGACGATCTGGACCTGAAATTTGAATTTATAAGCAAAGACAAAAGCAAAAGCAATATATTTTATTATAAGCTATCTGAAACATCTCCTCAAAAAGTAGCCAGTGAATTTTACTCCGCCAGAGTATTGCCACCTTCGGATTATGGAGAGGAGTCCGGAGAGCTCATTAAAAGGTTCCTCATCAAAGCTGTTAATGCTCACCGTAACTTCTCGGAATTGGACATGCTCAAAGTCTTTAACGGACACGGATATAATTCGGATTGTCTCACTGTATGGCAGGAGCAGCAATTTGAGATGAAGGAGGATTTTCCAGTTGCTTTCCGGACCTCAAAGGGGAATCGTTTTTACAATTTCCGTCAGGCTCCGGTAATGAGAGAGAAAATATATGATATTATTCAGCGTGAAAGTACCGATCTCTTTATTTTTCACGAACATGGAGATTATGACACTCAGTATATTAACGGAGAGTATCCGGCTCCCAATGTTATAGAGAAGAGCACTATAGGACCTTTAGATGCCCTGCTTATATCACTCCGTAACTCATACAGAAAATATTCAGGAAAAAGGAGAGAGGCATTTGTAGAGTCGGTAAAAGAGGAGTACTCTCTACCGGAATCCATATTTGAAAAGCATCTGCTTGATTCACTTAAAACCTCGGACTCACTCTTTGCGGCGAGGATCAATATAATGCTGCCCGACATCAAACCATTAAAGCCCCTCTCAACAGCTGTCATCTTTGATGCTTGTTATAACGGATCGTTCCACAGAGATGGGTATGTAGCTGGTTACTATATTTTCGGTAAAGGATCCACTGTAGTAACACAGGGAAATAGTGTAAATGTTCTGCAGGATAAATGGACGGCCGAACTTATGGGGATGTTGTCAATGGGAGCGAGGATAGGGTTCTGGCAAAAAGAGGTACAATTTCTCGAATCCCACCTCGTCGGAGACCCAACCATCCGTTTTGTATCAACAGCGGACGCTTTGAACAGGAGCTCAAAATCGGCAAAATTCAATTATGATCTTGCCGTCAACAGAGCGAAGCTTGTTACATGGAACAGTTATCTAAAGAGCGAATATCCGGCCGAACAGTCAATTGCTCTCAAGAGGCTGGCAGATTGTAATATGCCCGGTTATACAAAATTGCTGCTTCAATACCTTAAGAACTCACCATATGTAACTGTAAGAATGGAGGCTCTGAAGCGACTTGTAGATTATCCGGGCGAAGATATGACCGAAGGGCTCTCTCTCGCGTTGAACGATCAATCGGAACTGGTTCGCAGAAATGGAGCCCGCTATGCCGGTTATTGCGGACATGAGTCCCTAATATCACCTTTGGTTAAAAATATTCTGTATGGCTCAGAGAGTCAGCGTGTTCAGTATGCCGCGCAGAGTTCGATATCTATGTTTGATATTGATAAGACCATAAAGGAGATTGAGAAGAGTAACTCTCCATACACAAAGGATCTTATTGCTTATGTTAAGGGAGAGCAAAAAAGGCAGGATAAGGCGCTCCTTTTTATAACAGACAAGAGTGCTAAGCCCGAAGATAGAATATCTGCAATCAGAAACCTGAGAAATTATAATAACCATAAGATTGTAGAGGAGCTGTTAAAGGTTGTGAGTGATTCATCCGACGATGCCAGAATCAGGGTTAATCTTGCCGAAGCACTCGGATGGTTCTCCTACAGTTATAAAAAGGATATAATAATTAAAGCTCTCGAACAGATCGCTTCGGGCCCAGATGCCAACGATCCGGTTGTTAAAGAGGCAAAACAGAGTCTAATAAGGCTTAAATAAAAAACGGAGGATACTCCTCTCCTCCGTCTCTGTAGTATTAATCTGTCCGGCAGAATTTGCCGGGCAGATTTTTATTTTAACTATTCGGTGAGATCAAAACCCCAGTCAATACCCTTCATTGTTGCGGGAACACCGCTCTTCATCCATACAGGCATAGGTTTGCCCTTGAGGAAGTGATCGAAGAACTGTTGAAGGCGGATACTGAGATCCTTCGCATTTACCCTGTCCCTAAGGTTGTGAAGTTCATCGTTGTATTGAAGCATCCAGACAGGTTTGCCAAGTCTCTTGAGAGCACCGAAATACTCAATTCCCTGATACCACGGAACTGCATCATCTTTATCGTTATGCATAATCAGAAGAGGGGTCTCTATTTTTGGAGCGTGGAAAAGAGGTGAGTTCTCAATGTATAGATCAAACCCATCCCACAGAGTTTTACCGATCCTGCTTTGAGTATCCTCGTACTGGAACTGTCTCAGCAGGCCCGATCCCCATCTCACTCCTCCATAAGCACTTGTCATATTCGAAACAGGAGCTCCTGCGCCGGCAGCCTTCCATTTAAAAACCTCCGGCCTGGTGATCATGTATGCCACCTGATATCCTCCCCAGCTCTGTCCCTGAATGCCGATATTATCTCTGTCTACCCATGAGTTCTTACAAAGCAGCTCTACGCCGGGTACAATACAGTCAAGTGCACTCTGACCAGGGTGCCCGATTGTATAGTGAATGTCAGGAGTAAATACAAGATAGCCGTTACTTACAAAGTAAGGAATATTGATTGTTGACCTGCTTGGTTGAGGAGACATGTAATTGTAAAGGTTCTCACTGTGAGTTTCGTAAAAGTAGACAAGCATCGGATACTTCTTGGTTGAGTCAAAATCCTCCGGCTTATATAGAATACCTTCACTTTCAAACCCATTGCGGGTCTTCCATTTGTAGAGTTCAACACTTCCCCAGTTATAATCTTTCATCTGAGGATTAATATCCGATAACCTCTTCTCTGATTTAAAGTAATCCTTTGTAATCCATAGATCGGGGCTTGTACTGAAATTGCTCTTTATAAAGACGATATTATCGGAATCTTTAGCCTTAAGAGCAACATTGAAAGTATATGGCACAAGTGTCAGCTTTTGTGGAGTTGCACCCTTCTTCCCAAGATTCTTTGAGTAAAATCCATTGTATTTGGTGATATAATCAAATACTGTAAAGTAGATCGTGCTCTTCTCAGAGAATGGTGTCCTCTTTCCTCCGCTCATACGAATACCCATAGGATTTGTTATCTCATCCAGTCTCACAACCCTGAATCTCTTCTGCTCTCTCTTGCCCATTCCGTCGGTTATGTTTACCGGAGGTTTGATTCCGTCGGGATCAAGTTTCCAGACATCAAATTTGTCGTAAACAAGCAGAGCCTTGTCGTTGTCCATCCATCCACCTGTACCGTAAGGAGAGGTCATCTCCGGAGTGTCGTGCATATCATCGGTCAGACCTTCGGTTATACCTGAACTTATACATACGATATTGCCTGTAGCAGCATTGTATGAGTAGTACTGATTATCCTTCAGATCGAACCAGGTCAGGTATTTTCCGCTCTCCGATGCCATAACATTGCGGAAAAATCCATCTTTCCTGATGTATTTTCTGCTGCCGTCGGCTATGTTGATTATAATAATATCGCCATGAGGGTCCGATGACCACTGTGCCTCATACTCGTAAGGTTTGCTGTTATTTGAATAGCCCCAGGCAGAAGCCATATTCTGAGGAATAACCAGGTTCGGCATCTCCTCATCGGCAAGTTTCACAACCTTTTTGCTCCCATCCAGGAAGAGGGCAGATATGTATGACCTGCGCAGCTCTCTCTGCAGATTTAGCAGCTGGTATGGCTGGATGAATGGTTGCTGATAGTGCCATATGTCGAGTTTGGCCTTTTCAGAGGCATCTGCCGATGTATCCTTTTCGGGAAGAATTGGAGAGACTCCAAAAAACAGTCTTTTTCCATCTTTGCTGAAGATGAGCAGATTATCTGCAATTCTCCACTTCTCAGGAATCCCTGCAGAGCTGTTATTCAGAACTTCAACAGCAACATCTGAGCCCTTCTCCATCATAAAGACAGTTGCACTCTTCTTGCCCGCTTTTGTTGTATCAAGAAATGCAAAGAAAGCAGCCTTTCCGCAACTATCGTTTATATCGGGCAATTTTACGCTCTGTTTCGGATTAATCTCAAGAATTGCTACACTCTTTTTAGTAGCAGGATAGTATACGTATAAACCGTTTTTAAACAGAGAGTCTTTGGAATTTGGCTTTCTTGTGAAGTATAGCTTATCCCCCTTCTCATCAAAATTGTAGTCGGTTACATATTTGATGGTATCTGTTTTATCCTCTGCGATTCTGTACAAATAGAGATTGCTTCCCTCATCCTTCTCCTTTTTAATAGCAGGTTTTGGTTGAGGAGCATCCTTCTTTGGTTTTGCAGTATCTGCCGGAGGGGTTGTCTGATAAGCTACGAATGCACTGCCGTCATTAGCCTTGTATCCTTTAAGAAAAGGGAACTTCTTAAGTGATTTACTCTTGATGTTATAAACAGCAAAGGTATCTTTTGGCATCTCATCGGGCCTCTTCTTCTTCAACTTTGCCTGTTTGGTCTGAGCAAACAGCGGTTTGATAGTGAATGTAAGAATCTCTCCGTTTTCACTTATTTTGGCAGATACACCCCTGTCGAAAGAGGTTGTCTCTCCGGTGATTAGATTGGAGAGCACCAATTTGTCGTCACCCTCCTGAGGATTGATGTTGTAAACTACAAAATTGCCGTTTTTGGTTATAGTCGGGTTTCCGATGCTCTTCCAAGAGTCGTAAACCGAGTGATCCAACGGCTTCTTTTGCGCACTGGCAGTCAAAGAGAGAGCCGCCAGAGATAAAAGAGTTAAAAATTTCTTCATTTAATAGTAATTAGTTTTTCAGATATTTATCGAGCCATTCGAAATAGATTCTGTTCCAGAAAATGCTGTTCTGAGGTTTAAGAATCCAGTGGTTCTCCTCAGGGAAGAGTACCAGCTTTGACGGAACCTTCATTAGTTGAGCAGCTGTGAATGCAGCCATAGCCTGGTCATAAGGCACACGGAAGTCCATTTCGCCTGCTGTGATAAGTATAGGTGTATTCCAGTTTTTTACAAGTTTGTGAGGAGAGTTCTCGTAGTGTCTTTTTGCTACAGGATTATTATCCCATGGAGCTCCTCCGTTGTCGAAGTTAGGGAACCAGAGCTCCTCTGTCTCCATATACATATGCTCCTGGTTGAATATTCCGGCGTGTGCGACAAAAGCAGAGAAAACATTCTTATGAGTACCGGCAAGATAGAATACAGAGTATCCTCCGTAACTCGCTCCTACAGCACCAAACTTTCCAACATATGACTCTTTTTTCATCTCATTAACGGCAGTAAAGTAATCCTTCATATTCTGGCCGATGTAATCTCCTGAGATCTGCTCACACCACTCCTGACCGAATGCAGATGTTCCTCTGCGGTTAGGGTAGATAACAATGTAGCCGTGGGCGGCCATCAATTGAGGATTCCATCTGTATGACCAGCTTTGGCTGAGAGTTCCCTGAGGCCCACCCATACAGAAGAGCAGAGCAGGATATTTTTTTGTAGAGTCAAAGTCCGGAGGGTAGATAACCCACATATGCATCTTTTTATTGTCGGTGGTTGTAACCCAGCGCTGTTCAACCTTTCCCATCTTTATCTGATCGAGCAGATGTTTGTTTTCGAAGGAGATCTGAGTATATTTTCCGTCGGCTGTATTTATAGATACCAACTCATTCGGCATATTCATACTCTTATATGTAGTGATGAGTCTATCCCCTGCCACCTTAACTCCGTCAAAGTCGTACCACCCGTCGGTAAGCTGCGACACAGAATTGTCTGCCAACATCACTTTGTAAACCCCTGTCAATGCATTTACGCATGAGGTGAACCAAATTCCGCTGTTATCGGGCATCCAGGTGATACTCTCCACATTATATTTAAACTCCTTTGTGAGTTCACGCTTTTGTCCGGAAGCCATATCCATGACAAACAATCTCTGTTTATCGGCTTCATAACCTTCGCGCTCCATACTTATCCACGCCAGAGATTTGCCATCCGGAGAGAATAGCGGAGTAGTGTCGTATCCCATCATTCCTTCAGAGATATTAACACTCTTCTTGCTTGCTATATCATACAGATAGATATCGGTGTTTGTAGAGAGAGCATATTCAGTTCCGGTTTTCTTACGGCTTGAGTAGGCTATTTTTGTTCCGTCAGGGCTCCAGCTGAGCTGGTCTATACCTCCGAAAGGAAGGGTAGGGCACTCAAAGGGCTCTCCCTCTAAAATATCGGTTATATTTTCCAGAGCTGTTCCGGAGATGTCGGCTATGAAAGGATGCGGGATCTCCTCTACGAACTGATCCCAGTGCCTGTACATTAAGCCATCGGCAACTCTGGCATTTGCCTTGTCGAGGTCTGGATAAATATCAGCTGGTTTTTTAGCCGATTTGATATTGCTGATAAAGAGGATTTTCTTTCCGTCCGGAGAGAACTCAAACTCAGCTACTCCATTTTCAACCTCGCTTATTTTCTTTGGATTTGAACCATCTGTTCCGGCAATGTATATCTGCCCTCCCAGTATGTATGCTATAGAGGATCCGTCAGGAGTCCATCTTGCATTGTTCTCGCTTTTAGCCGATTTTGTAATCTGAACATTGTCTGTTCCATCAATATTCATTACGAAAAGCTCCCGGTTACTCTTATTCTCACCTATACTTGTGAAGCCGATACCGTAAAGGATCTTCTTACCGTCAGGTGATATCTGAGGATCCGAAACCTTAGCAAGAGAGTGCATA
Organism: Bacteroidales bacterium; assembly: GCA_017848635.1. Classification (GTDB taxonomy): domain Bacteria; phylum Bacteroidota; class Bacteroidia; order Bacteroidales; family UBA932; genus JAFIHK01. The sequence goes on from JAFIHK010000088.1 coordinate 18,005, forward strand.
ACCTCGGCTGAGAGAAGGCCATTTTCGACCTTTATATCGCTTCTTGTAATAATTCCGGCCTCCTGCTCGCCGCTCTCCTTGCAGGATGCGGTCAAAAGTGCAGTGATTGCCATAATCGAAAAAATTTGTTTCTTCATATAATGATTTGATTTTTTACAAATTTATAACTATTCCGCCTTTAATCCATCTGCCTGGCTGGGTTAAATTTCCAAGATCGAAATATTTTTTGTCGGTTAGATTTGTAATTTCCGTAAAAATGGAGTAGCTGCTACGTTTCCATAGTATTTTGACATTTAAAAGAGTGAATGGTTTATACTCCTTTTCGTTAAGCGACAAATCGAGATAAGTTCCTTCTCTCTCCTGATAAAGCAGAGTCCATCCTGCCTCCAAAGAGTTGTATATTTTATGGTTTAGTGAGGCAGATATTTTGTGTTTAAGAAAATCGGTGGCGTACAGGGAGTGGTAATTCCCGGAGCTCTTCTTTACATTCAGCCATCCGTATGAGATAGATGCCCGCTCCACAAACCCGTTCCTGAACCTCTTTTCGGCAGAAAATTCGGCTCCCGAAGAGTTAACATCGGTTATGTTTGCCGCACTCCACTGGTCGTTGCTGCTCTCTCTTATCCAGTCAATTATTTTATATCCTCTTCGGTAAAAGTAAGATATACCTGCTTTTACGCTGTTGTCGGAGTATCTGAGTCCTGTCTGGTAAGTTGTTGCTTTTTCCGGCAGTAGTGAACTGTTGCCCGTTTGAGTTGGACTTTTGTAATATAGGTCGGTAAATGTGGGATTTCTGAATGTGCTGGTGATCCATACATTGGCTTCAAGGTACGGAGTAATGTTGTATGCTCCGGCCACACCTCCATAGAGCCCCGCTCCGTATGGCCCTTTTACTCCCGGTTCGTTGAAGCTGTTGGTAAGAGTTGCTCCGGCAGATACCTTCCATTTCTCACCTTGAAGGATATACTTAAGAAATATCGATGGAGTGTATCTCCCCTTGCTTTTTGTGTAGTAAAGATCATCCATATCCCGAATCTCTACCTTTTTGGAAGTTGGATTTCCAAGAACTGTACTCATAATATATTCAGTTCTAAAATCCATCCCGGTTGTGACAGTTCCTGCTTTTCCGAGTCTGAATCCTGCCTCCACTCCCCCTCCCGTGATGTCGTTTCTGTGGTAATTGTGGCCGGTGTACCATGATGGAGAGTCATAGCGGAAGAGTTCGAATTTATCGTACAGCCTCCTGTGATAAATGTTGGCAGACAATATAAATTTATCTGAGACATAGGAGTATTGAAATGATGTAAATCCTGCGTCGATCTTCTCATATTGCTCCGGATATGTAAATGAGTAAAAATTATTTGCGCCGAAAGATTTGAGAATTAATCCATTCTGAATAAAGAATGAATTCTTTCCCTCATTGTCCGATATTTTAATATTTGAATAGATGTTACCGGTTTCGAAATCGGTATTATCTGCATAGCCATCACTTCTGGAGTATCCGCCCCCTGCATATCCTCTGATTATCCATCGCCACTTTTCCCTAATGGTAGAGACATCCCCTCCGGCCTTAAAGTAGCCGTAACCTCCTCCGGTCATAAAGAGCGATGCCCCCTGTTTATCGGATTCTTTAGTGACAAAGTTTATTGCACCTGCAAATGCAATAGCCCCACCGGACCAGGCCCCCGGTCCTTGTAAAACCTCAACTCTCTCGATTTGTGAAATATCCAGTGGAATGTTCATTGAGTGGTGCCCTGTCTGAGGATCGGTAAAATTGACTCCGTTGATCATTATGATAGTCTGGTCGAATGTACCCCCCAGTATATTTATATCTGCCTGGACACCCTCTGCTCCTCTTGCTTTGAAATCGACACCCTGCACATATCTTAATAGATCGGGAAGACTGCTTATTGCTGCTCTCTCTATCTCCTTTGCCTCAATTACAGATATCACTCTCACAAGCGGTCTGAAAGCTCCAGGTTTTTCGGTGCTAACAACCAGATCTTTGATATTGATTACTCTCTGATCGACATCGCTGTCCTGTGCCCGTAACTGAGTAAATGGAACGGAAATAAGTGTGATTAATAGTAGAAATCTCATTATGTGATAAAATATGGTTATGGCACAAAAATGGTAAAATTTATTAATTTTGATTATATAAATTATTTTCAGAGGTGGATAAGAGCAAGTTATATAGCATCAGAGAAGAGTTACACTCAATCCCGGAACCGGCTGGATCGGAATTGAAGACAGCTGCCTTGATATACTCATATTTAGAGCAGTTTAACCCCGATAAAATTATCAGAGGAGTTGGTGGTCATGGTCTGATCGCAATCTTCAAGGGTAACAGACCTGGCCGGAATCTTCTTTTCCGATGTGAACTCGATGCAGTTCCCGGCGGGGATTCTGCTAAACATCTATGTGGCCACGACGGTCATATGACAATCATGTTGGACCTCGCATCGGAATTGACCTCCGGAAATTTTTCGGGTAGTGTTTCACTGCTCTTTCAACCGGCAGAGGAGAATGGATCGGGAGCTTCCAAGGTAGTGGAGTATATGATAAAAGAACATCTATCCTACGATTACGCTTTTGCTCTTCATAATAATCCCAATTATAAGGAATCGACATTAATTTTGACAGAGGGCATCTATGCCCCGGCATCTGTAGGATTGGAACTTCTATACAAAGGTAAGTGTTCACACGCAGCATGGCCTGAAAAGGCGATAAATCCGATGAGTGCCATAATTGAGACAATATCATCTATTGAATATATAGTCTCTTCAAAAGAGCTGTTTTCGGACTTTGTGATGGCAACAGTTGTTAATATAGAGTTGGGAGAGAATAATTTTGGTGTGACACCTGGAAACGGGGTACTTCGTGTGACATTGAGAGCCAATCAGGATTGTGATCTGGCAAATCTGGATAGAATGGTTGTCGAACGAGCCGGTGAATTGGCTTCGATAACCGGATCAGGCTTGGAGATTAACCGATACGACTACTTCCCGGCAACATTAAACAGCCCATATCTGAACAGAATAGTGTCCGAGATAGCACTAAACTCAGGAGTGAGTACGATTTTTTCAAAAAACCCTTCAAGAGGTAGCGATGACTTCTCTCACTTCAGGAGAGTTGCAGATACGCTCTTTTTTGACATTGGAAACGGAATCGGCCCTGACATTCACGAGCCCGATTACATTTTTAACGACTCTATAATTAAGGGAGCATCAGGATTAATGTTGAGCCTTATAAGGTACTTCTCTCAAGAATAAATCGTTCGATAACCTTTGGGAAGTGCTCCTGTTCCAATGTATGGATCTTATCTGCAATTGATTCTGGAGTATCTTCCGGCGTAACCAAGCATTTTGCCTGAAAAATGGTCTCCCCGCGATCGTAGTCCTCATCTATTATGTGGATAGTTATGCCTGTCTCTGAAGCACCGGAACTCTTTACCGCTTTATGAACATTCATACCGTACATACCCTCTCCTCCGAAATCAGGAAGAAGTGCAGGATGAATATTAATAATTTTATTTTTATATAAATCGTTGATTCTCTTTGGTATCTTTAGAAGAAACCCCGCAAGAACTATATAATCTATTGCAAAAGTTTGAAGTTTTTCATCAATTTTTGAAGAGTTGAGCATCTCATTTTTTGTGAAAACTATTTTTGGGAATTGAGTTTTATAAATCCTCTTCAACACAAATGCATCTGCTTTATTACAAAAAAGAGCAGCTACTCTAATCTGCTTATTATTAGCAAAATAATTGACAATATTCTCGGCATTACTGCCCGATCCCGATGCAAATATGGCAAGGTTTATGTAGTTCATGGTTGTTAAATATTTTGCAAAAGTAATAAAAATAGGATTAAGCGGTGAAAAATAAATATTTACACTAAGTCTTATTACCACTTAATTATCAATTATATGTACTTTCACCGGTCGAATTTTATTTTTTCGTTTTTTTTGTTTTACTTTGCGACCTATTTGAAAATTAACTGAATTTATTAACCAATTTAATTAAAAACCATGGCAGATATTACATCAAAGGTTAAAGCCATTATCGTTGACAAGTTAGGTGTTGACGAGTCAGAAGTTACTCCTAATGCAAGTTTTACCAATGATTTAGGTGCAGATTCTCTCGACACAGTAGAACTTATTATGGAATTCGAGAAGGCATTTGGTATAACCATTCCTGATGATGCAGCTGAGAAAATGTCAACTGTAGGAGAGGCTATCAATTACATTGAAAACAACGCAAAATAATTAATTACCACAAGCTTATGCAATTTAAAAGAGTAGTTGTTACCGGAATCGGAACGATCAACCCACTTGGAAACAACATTCAGGATTTCTTCGATAATCTTGATGCTGGCAAAAGCGGAGCATCACTTATTACCCGTTTTGATACAACCCTTTTTAAAACGAAATTTGCTTGTGAAATAAAGGACTTTGATCCCGAGAAACACGGCCTCGATAAAAAAGAGGTACGTCGTATGGACCTCTTCTCGCAATACGCTCTTGCAGCTGCCAATGATGCAATTATTGACAGTTCGCTTGATTCGGAAGGCATAGACAAGGATCGTGTCGGCGTAATTCTCGGATCGGGTATCGGTGGCATACAGTCACTTTACCAAGAAGTTGTGGACTATTGTGATGGAGGTAAGACTCCTCGCTTTAGTCCATTCCTTATTACTAAAATGATTCCCGATATCGCTCCGGGGCTCATATCTATAAAATATGGGTTTACAGGTCCTAATTTTGCTACTGTTTCAGCTTGTGCATCATCATCGCATGCGATGTGTGACGCACTAAACTACATCAGAATGGGTAAGGCAGACGTAATTGTTACCGGAGGTTCCGAGGCCGGAATTACAGTTCCAAGCATCGGAGGTTTTAACGCTGCACAGGCCCTTTCAACAAACAACGAAGAGTATGAATCTGCATCAAGACCATTCGATAAAACCAGAGATGGTTTTGTTATGGGAGAGGGTGCAGCCGTACTGGTGTTCGAAGAGTATGAACACGCCGTAGCCAGAGGTGCAAAGATCTACTGCGAGGTAGCGGGTTACGGAATGTCTGCCGATGCGCATCACATTACAGCACCTCATCCGGAAGGAATGGGAGCAATCAACGTTATGAAGTTTGCCCTCCAGGACGCCGGTCTTACAAAAGAAGATGTAGATTATATCAATGTACACGGGACAGCGACACCGCTGGGAGATATTGCAGAACTTAAAGCAGTTGCTCAATTATTCGGAGAGCACTCTTACAAACTCAATATCAGCTCTACTAAATCGATGACAGGCCACCTTCTTGGGGCAGCAGGCGCAGTTGAGGCCCTGGCGTGTCTGCACGCAATCTGCTCAGGAACCGTTCCTCCAACAATCAACTTCAAAAATGAGGATCCGGACATCGATTATAAACTTAATCTCACTCTTAATAAATCACAAAAAAGAGAAGTGAATGTCGCAATGAATAACACTTTCGGCTTTGGTGGCCACAACTCTTGCGTCATCTTCAAGAAGATTAAATAATCTAATAAGATTAAATAGTAAAAAGGGCTAGTCAATTAATTTTGGCTAGCCCTTATAGTTTATTATAATCTTTTCTTACTTAAGAATCGAGTATGTAAATTCCAGATGAGGTTTTCTCTGCGCAAGATTGCCGTTCAAAATGGCCTTATAGTAGGCTGTATTTTCAACATAATAAGAAGTGGAAGATGTACTGCTGGATGCCATAACCGGAAATACCCATGTCTTGAGGTAAGATGCATCTTTATGACGATTGGTAATCACCTTTTGCAGATAGGTTGTGATATTTATCCTGTAATCAAAATTGACACGGTCAACTTCTCCGTCACTTCCGTCCAGGTATATGTCCGACACAGGCTGGTAATACCTAAGGTTAGTTGTTGTATCTCTGACCCTTGTTGCCAAAAATATTTTGGA
>JAFIHK010000089.1 GCA_017848635.1 Bacteroidales bacterium
AGGGATAGGGATAGGGATAGGGGGAGAGAGAGGGGAGGAGGAAGAGAAAGAGCAAGCGAAAGAGAAAGAGAAAGACTCATCGATAGGTGATACAAAAGAAGAGCTTTTTGAGACACAACCGTCTGTTGAGACGCATCTGGAGATGCATCTACCTATAAAGGAGATAGTTAAAGGAGATATAATAGTTGTGAGACCGGGAGAGAAGATAGCAACGGATGGAGTGGTTATATCGGGTAGCTCGTTTGTAGATGAGAGTATGATTACAGGAGAGCCGCTCCCGGTAGAGAAGTGGAGAGGAAGCGAGGTATTTGCCGGAACGGTGAATGAGAAGGGTACGCTAAGATTCAGGGCGACAAAGGTGGGCAGCGAAACCCTTTTGGCCGAAATTATAGATATGGTGAGGAGGGCGCAGGGGAGCAAAGCACCTGTTCAGAAGATGGCCGACAGAATTGCCTCAATCTTTGTTCCTGTTATAATATCCCTAAGTATAGTCACTTTCACTCTGTGGGCGCTCATTGGGGGAGAGGATGGTCTTACAAGAGGCATTCTGGCTGCGGTATCGGTACTTGTGATTGCCTGCCCATGCGCGCTCGGCCTTGCAACACCGACAGCACTCATGGTTGGAATCGGAAAAGGGGCCTCGCGCCACATACTTATAAAAGACGCAACAGCACTGGAACTGATGACGAAAGTATCTGCCGTGGTGCTCGATAAAACAGGAACACTTACAGAGGGGAAACCAACTGTTAATGAGTGGATTTGGGTGCAAAAGGAGAGCGACTTGCTTTACGGAATACTCAGCAAACTGGAGAAGAGCTCCGAACACCCTCTGGCCGACGCAATTACATCGGGAATATCTGCAAAGAGAGCCAAACTCTTCCTGCCACCATTCGAAATTAAAGATTTCCGGAGCATGACCGGAGAGGGGATAGAGGGCTATGCAAACGGAGTTAGATACTGGGTTGCGAATCGTGAGTACGCGCTTACCCAGCTGATATCCAATAAAGATGTGGAGGAGGTTGAGTATCTTACCGAACTTATGAGAAGGGCAGATATTGCAGAGAGCAGGGGAGAGACGGGTGTCTTTTTCGGCTGCGGATCGAGGGCCAAGGTGCAGATGAGTGAAGATTTGAAGGAGGAGGACACATCAAGAATAATTGCGGCAATAACAATTACAGATACCATAAAGGGTGGGGCGGCCCGCGCAGTGGAACAACTGAGCAGGCAGGGACGCGAGGTACACCTGCTCACCGGCGATAATCCGCGGGCCGCCGCTGCAGTCGCCGACCGGACCGGAATCCGCAATATAAAAGCACAAGTAAAGCCCGGAGAGAAGGAGCAGTACATAAACAACCTCAAAGCACAGGGCCACACAGTGGCAATGGTCGGCGACGGAATCAACGACTCGCAGGCGCTGGCCGCGGCCGATGTAAGCATTGCCATGGGCCGCGGCACCGATATCGCAATGGGCGTATCAATGGTAACCCTCATGACATCCGACCTGGAGCTGCTCCCCGAAGCCTTCGAACTCTCTCGAAAAACAACAAGACTGATAAGAGAGAACCTCTTTTGGGCATTTATATACAATCTGATTGGAATCCCCATAGCAGCCGGCCTGCTCTACCCCTTCACAGGGTGGATGCTAAGCCCTATGGTAGCTGCCGCAGCAATGGCCTTCAGTTCAGTATCGGTAGTACTAAACAGCCTGAGAGTTGCCCGGTCGGGCAGATAGTGACGGTAGCCTGGCAACCAAATGGATGTTCTATGTGAGAGGATCTGCCGGGAGAGAGAGTTTACCACCCGAAAGGGTGAGAAGAGGCAGGAAGCGCTGCAAAAGGATGGTAATCGCCCTTAAGACCAACCGGAGTGGCGTGTCTTATGTCGTGAACAATCTCAATGCACCTCTTCACCTCGCTCACTCCAAATCCATTACCGGCAAGAATCTGCCTGTATGACTCGGTATGAAGCTCAGTGAATCCATCCGAAAACTCTATCTCCTCCGCACCTCCGTTTGCACCCGAAGAGTCAATCATCTGCAATGAGCGGTATGTTCTCTTGCCGGCATCCTTTGCACTTTGAGGAAGAGTTTCGCAATTGATACTCAGGAAATAGCGCACGCGGGCCCTCTCGAACTCCAGATACCCTGCGACACGATCATGCGAAGATACATGCACAACATTCCTTGATACTTTGCCAAAGACCCATGAGAGCATATCGTAGAAGTGAACACCTATATTCGTGGCCACACCACCTGATTTATGCACATCGCCCTTCCAGCTGGTGTAGTACCAGTTACCCCTTGAAGTTATATATGTAAGATCTACATCGAAGACCTTTCCGGCAGGAGCCGCATCTACTCTCTTTTTCAGAGCTATGATTGCAGGGTGGAGCCTTAACTGAAGAATGTTATACAACCTTTTTCCGCTCTCCCTCTCGGCAGCCTCAAGTGCATCCACATTCCAAGGGTTGAGCACCAGAGGTTTTTCGCAGATAACATCGGCACCAAGCCTGAGTGCGTAACGGGCGTGTGCGTCGTGCAGATAGTTTGGCGTGCAGACGGAGACAAAATCGACACTCTTTATTTTCGACAGATGCCTGTCGAACAGCTCAAACTGAGTAAAGAAAGAGCAGTCGGGGAAATAGGAGTCCATTATGCCCACACTGTCGAACAGATCATAGGCGGCAACCAGGTTATTACCCGTATCCTTAATAGCTTTTAGGTGTCTGGGAGCTATATAGCCTGCAGCGCCTACAATTGCAAAATTTTTCATATCACCAATCACAAATTACCAATCACTAATCACTAATCACCAATCACCAATCACCAATCACTAATCACCAATCACTAATCACCAATCACTAATCACCTCTTAAGATACATCTCCTCGTAATACTTCTGATAGTCGCCCGAGGTTACGTTATCGAGCCACTCACCATTTTCAAGATACCACTTAACCGTCTTTTCGATACCCTCCTCAAACTGAAGAGATGGTTTCCAACCCAGCTCCTTGCTAAGCTTAGCCGCATCGATGGCATAGCGCAGATCGTGCCCTGCCCTGTCGGTCACATAGTTGATGAGAGAGAGCGAAGTGCCCTCCGGCCGCCCAAGTGCCTTGTCGGTCACCTTTATCAGCAATTTAATCAGGTCAATATTCTTCCATTCGTTAAACCCGCCGATATTATATGTGTCGCCGGCCTTACCCCGATGGAAAATCAGATCTATTGCGGCAGCGTGATCTTCAACATAGAGCCAATCCCTTACATTCTCTCCGTTTCCATACACAGGGAGTGGTCTATTATTGCGTATATTATTTATAAACAGAGGAATAAGCTTTTCCGGGAATTGGTATGATCCGTAGTTGTTTGAGCAGTTAGAGAGCTTTACAGGCATTCCGTATGTGTGGAAATAGGCCCGTACAAAGTGATCGCTCGATGCCTTTGAGGCAGAGTACGGCGAGTGAGGATCGTAATTCGAACTCTCGGTAAAGAGTGAGTCGTCGAACTCAAGAGATCCGTAAACCTCATCGGTTGAGACATGATAGAACATCTTCCCCTCCATTCCCCCCTTTGCGTTCCAGTGAGTTCTTGCAGCCTCAAGCATAGAGAGGGTCCCCATAACATTTGTCATTGCAAAGGCAAAGGGATCCTTAATTGAGCGATCTACGTGTGATTCGGCAGCAAGGTGAATAACACCCTGAATGTTGAAAGTGCGAAAAATATCGAGAATCTTTTCGTAGTCGCAGATATCTGCCTTGACGAACCTGTAGTTGGGATTATTCTCAATATCCCTGAGGTTTGATAGGTTACCCGCATAGGTAAGTGCGTCCAGGTTAATAATATTGTAAGATGGATATTTGTTCACCATATGCCTTACAAGGTGACTCCCAATGAATCCGGCACCGCCGGTAATCAAAATGTTTTTCATTACAAAAAGCTCTCTATATCTTTATTTTAAACTAATCACCAATCACTAATCACCAATTACCAATCACTACTCACGATACACTTACAATCCGGGAGAGGCAATCCCGCAGAGAGTCCCTCCAATCGGGAATAACCAGCCCAAATTTCGAAATAATTTTACTCTTGTCCAAAACCGAGTAGGCGGGGCGTGCAACTTTAGAGGGATATTGATCGGAGGTAACCGGCACAACCCTCATAGAGAGATTGTTGATCTTTACAATTTCGCTTGCAAGTTCGAACCATGTACACTCCCCACCATTGCTGTAGTGGTAGTAACCCCACGGAGCGCACTCCTCCTCTGATACGCCGCTTAAACCATATGTTTCTGTCTGAGTAGATTCGCCTATCTGAGCAGATTCGCCTGTCTGAGCATGTGCGCCGTTTGGTGTAGATTTTTTACGCTCGCCGGCGTAGCAGATAACTTTGCCTGCAATTGTGAGCAGAGCCCCTGCAAGATCGCGTGCATAGGTGGGGGAGCCCCTCTGGTCGTCCACCACACTCATAAGATCCCTCTCGCCGGCGAGCCTCAGAACAGTCTTGACAAAATTGTGCCCGAAAGAGGAGTATAGCCACGCTGTTCTCACAATTACAAAATCGGGGCAGGCAGATGCAACACCAAGTTCCCCCTGCCTCTTGCTCTCGCCGTAAACACTGCGGGCCGGCAAGCCGGCCGGACCCTCCCTGTACGGCTCCGATGCAACCCCACCGAAAACATAGTCGGTGGAGATGTGGATTATGGCGCCGCCTCTACGCCTAACACATGAGGCAAGCAATGCCGGAGCCTCGGCGTTGAGCCTGTAAACCGCATCGCGGTTCTCCGGCTCCTCCGCCCTGTCCACATTTGTGTAGGCAGCACAATTTATAACAAGATCTATCGAATTCCCGGCAATGAAATCCTCAACCGCGGCGCCGCTGGTAATGTCAAGCTCCGCAACATCCGTAAAAAAGAAGTTGTGATTAATCGGGACATACTCCACAATTCGCCTGAGTTCACTTCCAAGCTGCCCTCCGGAACCGGTAACAAGAATATTTGCCATCTGCCAGAATTAAATTTAAAACTATAGTGAAGCCGAAACCAAAGGAGGATTCAGCTTATCCTTTTCCGAAATTATAGCCTCATCGGCAGAGATACCCCAATCGATTCCCAGGGCAGAGTCACACCATAAGATTCCACCCTCGTGCTTTGGAGCATAAACATTATCGCACTTATAGAGAACCTCGGCACTCTCGCTCAAAACCGAATAACCGTGCGCAAAACCACGCGGGATCATCAGTTGAAGTCTGTTGCCGGCAGTGAGTTTAACAGCATAGTGGCGGCCAAAAGTGGGTGAATCCTTACGCAGATCGACCGCTACATCGATAATCTCACCCGAAAGAACACGCACCAGCTTGGCCTGTGCCCACTCACCCTTTTGGTAGTGAAGCCCGCGTACAACTCCTCTGCACGATTTTGCCTGATTGTCCTGTATAAAATTGTAATTGAGATTATTATCTGCAAAAAACTGAGCCTTGAAACTCTCCATAAACCACCCCCGATCGTCCCCGTGAACAACAGGCTCAAGAACAATCAGATCCTTTATGGGTGTATTGTGAATCTTCATCAGATATTAAAAATGATCGTTAAACAAAAATTACTTTATTAGTGAGAGCAGATACTGCCCATACTGATTTTTAGCCATTGGAGCGGCAAGCTCCCTCAACTTGGCTGAGTCTATCCATCCGTTATTGTAGGCTATCTCCTCCAGGCATGCAATTTTGAGACCCTGACGCTTTTCAAGCACCTCCACAAAGGTTGAGGCCTCCGAAAGAGAGTCGAATGTGCCGGTATCGAGCCACGCAAACCCCCTGCCGAATCGCTGTACAGTGAGCTTCCCCTGTTTGAGGAACTCCTGATTCACGGTTGTAATCTCAAGCTCCCCGCGTGCACTTGGCTTAATGCTTTTGGCAACCTCTATAACACTGTTTGGGTAGAAATATAGCCCTACAACAGCGTAGTTGGATTTTGGAGCGGCAGGTTTCTCTTCGATTGAGAGCACCCGACCCGAATCGTCGAACTCCGCAACACCATAGCGCTCCGGATCTTTAACCCAGTAGCCGAATACGGTAGCATCGCCGCTCTCCGAAGCGTCGGCGACAGCCCTCTTTAACATAGCTGTGAATGATTGACCGTAAAATATATTGTCGCCCAGTACCAGGCAGGCAGTGTCGTCGCCTATAAAACTCTCTCCAATGATGAAGGCCTGTGCAAGACCGTCGGGACTCGGCTGTTCGGCATACTCAAAACGAACCCCGTAATCGGAACCGTCGCCGAGAAGCCTCTTGAACCCCGGAAGATCGGAGGGTGTGGAGATAATAAGAATCTCCCTTATACCGGCAAGCATCAGAACCGAAACCGGATAGTAAACCATAGGTTTATCGTAAACCGGAAGAAGCTGTTTGGAGACCCCCTTTGTGATTGGGAATAGTCTTGTTCCCGAACCTCCTGCCAACACAATACCTTTCATGCTATTATAATTAATTAATTTTCAAAGATTATGATATACAAAACTAAGCTCTACCAGAACAGCCCCCGTCTCTTTTTAACAGGCTCTGTAACAGGAATCTCCCGGAATATCTCAGGTGAGAAGCACATATCCCTGTTCTCCTTTAGAGAGTGATAGATAAAGCCCCAATCGGGCAGCCCGCCAAAATTGCGATCGTCTATAAACATATCTGCCAAAAGCTTACGAGGCTGAGAGCTCTTTCTTGCTCCCGGCTCGTTACTGTTAACAGCGTAAAAGTAGAGACCCCTCTCCCTGCAGTACTGAACCGCCTCATCAAGAAGCTCCCCTTCGCGGACGGTCCAAAGAATCAAAGTATGTTTAAGCTCACTCTGAATAAGCTTCAATGTATCAATTGCAAACGGAATTTCCGCACCAATCTGGGGATAGCGGTGCTCAACAATGGTTCCGTCAAAATCTATAGCTATTACCATAGCACAAATATATACATTATTTTGAAGATAGCCTTGAAACAATGTACTCCATTTGCGAGGTATTGTGATCGCACCACCTGCGCCCTACACTCTCCAGTGCAGCAATGTTTTGTGCAGATGCGTTGTCCATTCGGGTAGAGCATCCTATCAGCTGAGGTTCGATACGAATATAGTTTTCGGGAACTCTGGCCAGCTCGAAAATCTGCCTTAACTGAAAATCGACAACCTCCGCTACCGAACTCATGAGAATATCCACAACAGGGAAGAGCCACTGCAGATAGCCGAACTTTGAGCTCTTTTCATACAGATAGGGTCTGTCGATCTTTCCGGTGCCGAGAGAGAGGAAGAATTCATCTTCAGGATCAACGCTCTTCCACAGCTTAATAGCCTCCACATATGCACACATTCCGGGGTTATTTGCATATACTCCTCCATCTATCAGATGTCGCGTGGAGCAATCCCTGGCCGGGATCAGGGCTGGTTTAAAATATGTGGGTGCGGCAGATGTGGAGCGGACTACATCGGAGAAGAGATAGTCGGCGCTCTCGCCGTATTTTGTGGTAGAGTGTTTTGTGAAGAGATGCGCCTTCCGGCTGGTCATTTCGTAGGAGGTGATTATGCAGTCGCACAGAGCCTGGGAAATATAGCTGTCGCCAAATATCTGCCCGGCAAACTTTTTCATGGGCTCCTCCGAATATTTGCTCCCGGCAAAGCCCCATAATGTCTTTAATTTGTGTGAGAAATCCACTTTAAAGAGCAATGGGCCGAGCTCTCTGTAGAGCGCAAGCACCTGGGCTGCAGAGTACTTAGGCTTTCCGGTACTGTCCGGTACTATATAGAGGGCAGATAAGATTCCCCCGGTTGAGGTGCCCGCAAAGAGATCAAAATAGTGAACCAAACGACTATCAGGATTGTTTGATGAGTGAATTAACTGCTGCTCAAGGATGGCGAGTATTGTTGCGGGTATAACACCTCGTATTCCCCCGCCGTCGATTGATAGTATTTGTTTCATAATAAGAGCTCGTTGGTGCTCAAAATTATAAAAAAATGCTTACATTAGCACTCTCAATTGCAATTATTTAACAATCTAAAAATATTTCAGTTATGAAATTCGGGAAAAAAGTAGAACAGATTTTGAACGAACAGGTAGTTAAAGAGATCTGGAGCGCTCATCTCTATCTGTCAATGAGTTCGTGGCTTGAGACAAACGGTCTCAAAGGATTTGCCAACTGGATGCGTGTTCAGTATCAGGAGGAGATGTCACACGCAATGAAGATTTTCGACTTTATTCTTGCGAGAGGTGGCCACGCAGTAATAGGTGCAATAGATTCAGTTCCTACTGAATTTAAGGGTTTAAAGCATATTTTTGAGGAGACTTGCAAGCACGAGGGAATTGTTACCGAGTCTATCCACAACTGCTTCGAAGTTGCCGAAAAGGAGAGAGACTTCTCTACAACAAATATGTTACAATGGTTTATCGATGAGCAGGTTGAAGAGGAGCAGACAGCTCTGGAAATTCTGAACCAGATAAAGCTTATCGGCGAAGAGGGCTCGGCTATCTATCTGCTTGATAAAGAGCTTGGTACTCGTGTTTTTGTAAACACTGCTCAATCGGCTCAGTAATACATAGTTATATTTTTTGTAAAATATTTGTAAATAAAAAATCCACCAATGCTAAAACTATGAAAAAGAGTATTATATTTGTATTGGTCTTTGTTACAGCGGTTTTGGTGATTGCTTCCTGCACCGCCCAACCGGTTGATCTCAAAGATTGCGTTACCGGCAAGCTGGCTGGCTTTTGGATGGGTCTCTGGCATGGAATTATCTCTCCGGTAACATTTATAATAAGCCTGTTCACCGATACTGTCAAGATGTATGCGGTTTACAATAATGGAGGATGGTACGATTTCGGTTTTGTCATTGGAGCGGGGATTTTATTCGGGGGAGGAAGAAAAGCCGGAAAGTTCCGTCGGAGAAGGGACGATGAGGACTAGTTTTAGTACTAGTTTTATTAGCACTGGTTTTTCAACCTTTTGTTGAACTCCAATTTGACTAAATATTGTACCTAACCCTTTACACACAGAGGCTGTGTCCCACCGGTGGGAGCAGCCTCTTTTCATTTGTAAAT
>JAFIHK010000090.1 GCA_017848635.1 Bacteroidales bacterium
CTTCTCTTCAGACCTGGACGGAAATTCAAATGTTTATGTAACACCTGTGCAGGGAGGAGAGATCAAACAGCTTACCTGGAGCGATGTGTCGGACATACCCGTCTCGTGGGCCGTAGATTCGAAGAGTATATATATAGAGTCAGGCAGATACAATCAGGTTACTACTTATGTGCTTCCAATCACAGGAGGTACTCCGTCAAGACTATTCGGCGATTTCTTCAATACTGTTACCAGCCTCTCCGAAAATCCAAAAACCGGCAGTTATATATTTATCGAGTCGATGGAGGGTTACAGCTTCTCTACCAGAAGAGGTTATAAGGGAGAGCACAATGCCGACCTGCTTGAGTGGAATCCTAAGACCAAAGAGTATCGGGAACTTACTACATTCGATGGGAAAGACCAGTGGCCGATGGTAGATGCAAACGGCAACATCTATTATGCATCGGAGGAGGCTAACGGATATGCCAATCTGATGAAGCTCTCAACTCCAAAAAATGTTCCGCTGACTAAATTCGACTCTCCGATCAAGACTCCATCTATAGCTTATAATGGAGAGGCGATCGTTTTTATAAAGAACTATGAGATAAATATCTATGATATAAAGAGAGGCAGCGTCTCGACACCTGAGATAAAACTGAATGATACAAGATTTGTAAGCCCTATATCGGTGAAGGTGGAGGTTCCGGAAAATGTTGCACTCTCCCCGGATGGAAAAAAACTCGCCTTCAGTTTCAGAGGTGCGCTATTTGTATCCGATAGCAAAGGAAACTTTGTTACGGCTCTTCCTGTCACCTCTCTCGAAAGGGTAACCGAAGTGCAGTGGGCCGATGACAATACTTTATATTATTTAAGGACAAACAAGGGGTTTGGCAACATTTTCAAAATGAAGCCTGCCGAAGGGGTTGAGAGTACAATCTACACTCCTTCGATGAACATCAAGAGCCTGACGGTTTCAAATAAAAGAGATAAAATTGCATTTATTGAGGGGAGCAACAGGATAATGTCGTTAAATCTTAAAGATGACAAGACAAGTGAACTCACAAAGCAGGAGTTTTGGTCTTTTCAGGGCTATCCGCTTCACTTCTCGGCAGACGACAAGAATCTGCTTTTCTCGGCAATGAGCCTCTTCGACAGGGATATTTTTATCTATAATTTTGAAAACAAGAGCGTGCTTAATCTTACCAATTCGGCAACCCCTGAGGATGATCCGCAGGTAACAAAAGACGGGAAGTATATCTACTTTACTGCAAACAGGCTGAATCCATCTTTCCCGAGAGGAGCACAGGAGAGTATTTTCCGTGTGGCACTCAGGAACAGTGACACACCATTCCAAAGCAACGAATTTGAGAAGCTCTTCACAAAGAGTAAAGCTACTTCAGATTCACTCATTTCAGTTGTAGAGAGAGATTTCCAGAGGAGGTACGAGCCTTTGATGAGATCTAATGGATATCAGAACTCACCATATCTGTTTACATCGGGGAGTAAATCATATATACTCTTCAACTCCAACCACGAAGGCGAGAGCGGACTCTATGTGCAGGAGATTAAAGATTGGGATCAAAAACCGCCTCAGAGGGTTAAGGGGATCAGGAGTGCAATGAGTTATATCTCAAATGGAAATACATTAATGGTTCTCGATCGTACAGGGTTGTACTCCGTGGAGCCTGCAGGGGCATCTGCGACAAAAATCGAGATAAACCATTCGTTTTCAAAATCGATTACCGATGAGTTTTCTCAGATGCTATACGAAGTGTGGGCGCTACTTGAGCAGAATTTCTATGATGTGAAATTCCACGGAGCAGATTGGTACAAGGTGAGAGACAGGTACGCATCGTATCTGCCTTATGTAAAAACCAGAGTTGAGCTTAGAATGCTTATTTCCGATATGCTTGGAGAGCTTAACTCATCTCACCTGGGCTTCTCATCTATGGGTAAAGAGGAGGATACACCTTTCAAACTCTTTACATCAAATGTAGGATTGATCTTCGATAATGACAATCCTCTTTTGATCAAGGGTATATTAAGAAATTCAAAGGCAGATGTTGATGGGGTCAATGTTAAGAGCGGGGATATTCTGGTTGCTGTTAACGGAAAAATCGTGGATAAATCGATTGACAGAGATTATTACTTTACCGAACCTCAACAGAAAAAAGAGGTGAAGCTTACTCTTAAACGCGACGGGAAGGAGTTCGATGTCATGCTCCATACAAACAGCAGCTCCGAAATCAGGGATATGATGTATCTTGCGTGGGAGGATAATTGCCGGGATCTTACAGAGAAATTGAGTAAAGGGAAGTTTGCATATATCCATCTGCGCGATATGGGGGACGGATCGCTTAATAATTTCCTTATCGAAATGAATACCTACGCAGTCCATAAAGAGGGGCTCATCCTCGATTTGAGATATAATAACGGAGGGAATGTACACAAGGAGGTCATAGACTACCTGCTCCAAAAGCAGCACTTCAGCTGGGGGTACAGGGATAAGGAGAGATTCTCTCACCCTGTAATTACACCCTCGGAGAAGCCTCTGATTGTTCTTATAAACGAGCGAAGCCTTAGCGATGCAGAGGTTACTTCAAACGGGATTCAGGAGCTTGGAATAGCCAAAATTGTGGGGACTGAGAGTTATCGCTGGATAATCTTTACTTCAGGAGCTATGCTTGTCGACGGATCATACTGCAGGCTTCCTGCATGGGGTTGTTACTCAGTGGATGGTAAAGATTTGGAAAAGACAGGTGTTAAGCCAGATATTTATGTAAAGAACACATTTAAAGATAGAGTTGAATCAAAAGATCCGCAGTTGGAGAGAGCTGTAAAAGAATTATTATCTTTGCAGCTCAAACCAAGCAAATAGTACCGGGATGAAAGATAGAATTGAGAAGCTGCTGGAAGAGATTCAGGAGCTTAAGGCACAAAAGGAACAGGAGGTTGAGGAAATCAGGATCCGACTCTTAGGCAAGAAGGGCGTTGTTACCCAGCTTTTCGACGAGTTCAGGACGGTTTTGCCTGAGCAGAAGAGGGAGTTGGGGCAGATACTCAATAAGCTTAAAGTTGTTGCCACCGAAAAGATTGATGAGTTGAGAGATATGATCTCCGAGGGTGGCTCAACAGGAAAATCGGAGTTCGATTTGACAAAACCTGGAGATAAGTTTGAACTTGGTGCAAAACACCCTATATCAATTACCAGATCGGAGATTCTTGCGATTTTCAATAAGCTCGGTTATGCTATTGCCGATGGTCCGGAGATTGAGGATGACTGGCACGTGTTCGGCGCGTTGAATTTTCCTCCCGAACACCCGGCGCGCGATATGCAGGATACATTTTTCATCTCTACAGGCGAAAACCCGGTGCTTCTGAGGACTCATACCAGTTCGATCCAGGTGAGGGCTATGGAGACAATGAAGCTTCCGATTCGTGTAGTTTGTCCGGGCCGTGTTTTCAGGAATGAGGCGATATCTGCCCGTGCCCACTGTATATTCCACCAGGTTGAGGGGCTCTATATAGATAAAGATGTCTCTTTTGCCGACCTTAAACAGGCTGTGCTGCTCTTCGCTAAAGAGATGTTCGGCGATAATGTGCAGATCCGTCTGCGCCCTTCATACTTCCCGTTTACCGAACCTAGTGCAGAGGTTGATGTAAGTTGTAATATCTGCGGAGGAAAGGGTTGCAATATCTGTAAAGGCACCGGATGGCTGGAGATTATGGGTTGCGGCATGGTAGACCCTAATGTTCTCGAAGCCTCGGGAATCGACAGTAAGGTTTACTCAGGGTTTGCATTCGGAATGGGAGTTGAGAGGATTGCAATGCTTAAATGGCAGGTGCGTGATTTAAGGTTATATTTTGAAAATGATATAAGGTTTCTGAAGGAGTTTCAGACCTCGGTTTAGTTAAAAGATTTTTTTGAA
>JAFIHK010000091.1 GCA_017848635.1 Bacteroidales bacterium
ATAACGGTTAATAAAAAATAAAATATTTTATTAACTGAGTTTGATAAACGCAATAAATTTAATTAGTATGATTTCATAGGCTAATTATTTAAATAAAAATTGAGGTTCATTAAAAATTTATTACTTTTGTTGGTCGTCAATAGATAAATATTTTAGATACATAATAATTACTTAAATAACAAAAAGTTATGGCCTTATCTTGGATAGACCTTCTTGTAATTCTCTGTTACATACTTGCAATTTTATCAATAGGCTTCTACCTTTCGAAGAGAGCTTCTAAGAATATTGACTCCTATTTTTTGGGGGGTAAAAAGATTAAGTGGTATTTCCTCGGTCTCTCAAATGCATCCGGAATGTTTGATATTTCGGGTACTATGTGGACTGTCGCCATACTATTTATATATGGGCTTAAAAGCGCCTGGATTCCATGGCTCTGGCCGGTCTGGAATCAGGTATTTGTAATGGTGTTCCTCGCCGTATGGATGAGGAGGTCAAATGTTATGACCGGCGCTGAGTGGATACTTACCCGATTCGGCGGTAAAGGGGGAAAGCTCTCTCATATTGTGGTCATCAGTTTTGCAATTATAAGTGTAATTGGGTTTATGGCATACTTCTTCGAGGGTATCGGAAAATTTGCCATTCAGATACTTCCATGGGATTTAGCCTGCGACCTGGGCTTTATGCAGCTGACATCTGCACAGTCGTATGCTCTTATTATAATAGGTATAACTACAATTTACACACTATTCGGCGGAATGCTCAGTGTGGTTGCGGCAGATGTTTTTCAGTTTATTATTATGACAACAGCCTGTGCAGTGATTGGTTATATTGCCTACACTTCGGTTACGGCCGAACAGATTGCTCAAGCTACTCCGGAGGGATGGGACAATCTCTTTTTCGGATGGAATCTGAATATTAACTGGGACGGAATTTTGCCTGCAGTCAATGATAAGATAGCATCCGACGGATACTCGCTATTTGCTCCGCTTGTAATGCTTATGATATTCAAGGGTATATTTGCAAGTCTTGCAGGCCCTGTGCCAAGCTACGATATGCAGAGAATTCTCTCTACCGCAAAGCCTTCTGAAGCAGCTAAAATGAGTGGTATGACAATACTTCTGCTATATGCTCCAAGGTACTTCCTGGTGGCCGGTCTTGCAGCTCTATCACTGGTTTATCTTACACCTGTGCTTGCAGCGGAGGGAGCTAATATGGACTTTGAGACGATTCTGCCTATAGCTCTTACCAAATTTGTACCCGTGGGCTTCAAGGGATTACTCCTTGCAGGACTTTTGGCTGCATTCGTGGGAACTCTGGCAGCGTTTGTCAACTCAGCTCCTGCATACATAGTTAATGACCTTTATAAAAAATATATAAAACCGGACGCTCAACCAAAAACCTATGTAAGATTCAGTTATGTTGCATCTATAATTTTAGTTATTGTGGGTGTGGGATTCGGCTTCTTTGCAAAATCACTCAACTCGATTACGCTCTGGATCACATCGTCTCTATATGGAGGTTATGCTGCAGCCAATGTGCTTAAATGGATCTGGTGGAGATTCAACGGATACGGTTACTTCTGGGGAATGATGGCCGGACTGATCTCTTCAACCGCAAAACTGATCTTCTTCCCGGAAATAACAGATATATACTTCTTCCCTGCAATCCTGGCCGTATCGATGATTGCATCTATTGCAGGCAGTTTATTAACTAAACCTGACGAAGATTCCATACTTATCAAGTTCTACACCAATGTTCGACCTTGGGGATTCTGGAGGCCGGTGAGAGAGAAAGTCATGAAGCTGAATCCTGATTTTCAGCCAAATAAAGATCTTGGCAGAGACCTTGTAAATGTACTTGTTGGTATTGTTTGGCAGATGGCTCTTGTTGTGCTCCCAATTTACTTTGTAATTCACAATGGCAAGGCCTCTCTGATATCTCTCGGAGTAGTGGTGGTTTGTATGATAATATTGAAATATAACTGGTACGATAAACTCAAAGAGGCAGATAAACAATACGAGATAAAACAATAAATTTTAAATTTGTAATATATTGCAATCCCAATGACTACATCGTTTCTTCAAAAATCTTATGACGGAAGTAAGATCAACTCTCTAAAAAGAGAGATTATCCGACTCTTCATAACAGGGGGGAATTATAGTATTACCGACCTGAGCAAGGAGATGAACCTTAGTGTTCCTACCGTCACCAAGATGATAGGGGAGCTTATAAATGAGGGGTTTGTCTCAGATTTTGGCAAACAGGGTACAAATGGCGGGCGCAGACCCAATATGTATGGATTAAATCCTAATGCAGGCTACTTTGTTGGAGTGGATATTGCAAAAGATCACATAAGTCTTGGGGTAATAACCTTTAAGGGGCAGCTTATAGAGTATGCGGGAAAGAGGGAGTTTGTTCTGGAGAACACCAATCAATCGCTTGATGAACTGTGCCGAATCATTAACAACTTTATAGATCACCTCTCTATTGCAAGGAAAAAGATTGTATCTGTCGGAATTAATCTTTCGGGGCGTGTCAATTCGGAGTCGGGGTTCAGCTACAGCTTTCTCTTTTTGGGGGAGAAACCTCTCTCAATGATGATAGAGGAGAGAATTGGATGTAATGTATATATAGAAAACGACTCCCGATCTATGACATATGGTGAATTTATGTACTGCGAGGAGGAGGGGAGGCGAAATATGCTCTACATAAATGCCAGCTGGGGATTGGGTCTTGGTATTATTATAGATGGGAAATTATATTATGGGAAGTCCGGTTTCTCCGGAGAGTTCGGACACTTCCCATTTTACGAAAATGAGATCATCTGCCGCTGCGGAAAGAGAGGCTGCCTGGAAACCGGTGCATCGGGATCGGCACTACACAGAATATTCACAGAAAAGTTAAGAGAGGGCAGAGTCTCAATGCTCTCAGAAAAGTTCTCGGCCAACAGGGATATATCTATCGATGATATTATGGAGGCAATTCAAAAGGAGGATGTACTGGCGATAGAGATTATAGAAAATATTGGTGAGGAGTTGGGTAAAGCCCTCTCCGGATTGATTAACATCTTTAACCCCGAACTTATTATTATCGGTGGAACTCTGGCAAAGGCAAAAGATTCTCTCCTGCTTCCGATAAAGAGTGCAATTAATAAGTACTCTCTCAATCTTGTAAGTAAGGATACGAAGATCAAGCTTTCCAAGCTGGGTGACAAGGGCGGAGTGATAGGAGCCTGCATGCTTGTCAGAAGCAAGACTATAGGTCTTCTATAACTCTTTTAAACAGCAAGGTCATCGTTTGTGACAATTTTTCCTGTACGTTTCTGCATACGGAAGAGCATGGCGTATCCTATTGTAAGAACCCCTACGCGCCCTACATACATCAAAAATATGAGAGTAAGTTTCCCTGCAGTTGAGATTAATGGGGTTATTCCGGTTGACAAACCGACTGTGCCCAGGGCAGATGCAGCTTCAAACAGAACTTTTTCGTAACCGAATTTCCCATCGGTGGCTGTCAGCAGATATGATCCGGCAAACAGAAGTGTGGTATAAAGGATAAAGGTGGTAAGCGCATTATCTACTCTAAAGGTAGGCAATCTCCTTCCGAAGAGGTAAATATCCCTCTCCATGCTCAGTTTACATTTGGCAAAAGCAAATACGGCCGAAGTGGTTGTAGATTTGAGACCGCCACCTGTTCCGGATGGCGAGGCCCCAAAATACATTATTGACGTGATAGTCAGTAGGGTAATGGGTATGAGATTTCCCATATTTACCGTGTTATATCCTACAGTCGTAAGTGCTGACATTGTCTGGAAGATTGATACCAGGAATCTGTCAGAAGGTGCATAACTCTGAAATTCGGGCTCAAAAAGATACATCTGCGCAGTTCCCCAAATTGAGAGAATGAGGGTGATGAGTACAATAATCTTTGTTGAGAAACTTATTAAATAACCCTTTTGCGTTATTTTCTTCCATAGATCTATCATGACAATAAATCCCATAGCACCTGCATAACTGAGCGCCATGATAACGATGTTCACCCCGGTATTTGTGTCAAACTGCATCAGGTTGTCGCTGTAAATGCTGAATCCGGCAGTACAGAATGCAGATACACTGTGAAATATCGCACTCCATATTGGAGAATCAGCGCCGCTCCCCAGGAACATAAAGTAGAGCAGGATAGCTCCGATTGCTTCAATCAGAAAGGTGAAGGTAATAATACTGGGGATCAGATTATCTATCTTGATATTTGCCGGTGTAGAGAACTCCGCCGAAAGTATATTCTTTTTTATTATGGTAAAGTGCTTCGTGAGTTTGAGCATAATGTAGGAGCTCATCGTCATATATCCGATTCCGCCTAATTGAATCAAAATCAGGATTAAAAACTGTCCGGCAAAGGTGTATGACTTTGATACGTCAACTGTTGCAAGGCCGGTTGTTGAGATTGCAGATGTTGAGCTGAATAGATTGTCAATAAAAGATACCGGTGTAACTCCGGTTGTCATAAATGGTAGAGAGAGTAGGAGAGTTCCGAAGATTACGTATGAGAGGTAACCTACTGTTAATTGGCGATATGGGTGTTTTGTAGAGTACCCGAATGTAAGTAGGGTCTCGAAGTCATATCTTAGGAGTCTTAATAATTTGGATTTAAGCGATTTGCGCTGCTGGTTCATGTTGTTTTAAATTTGGACCGGCAAATGTATATCAAACTTTAATCCGTTATTCTCTAAAGAGCGTTTTTTTAAAAAATAGTAACTCTGATTGCTCCCTGAAATCCATAAAGATTGAATGGGGCGTCTTCATATTTGTAGCCGGGATATCTTGTTTGAAGCCGTTTAATAAGTTCAGCTCTTAGTACACCGGCTCCGCTGCCGTGAATAAAGTCTATCTTTTGTCCTCTCCTGCCTCTATATTTAGCAAGTGAGAGATCGAAGTGCGATATCTGATATATGATTGCATCGGACGGTGTGAATCTGCTGTAACCCTTGGCTATCTTTTCTATATGAAGATCGACAACAACACTCTGTAACATAAATGGATGCACTATATTAATATTTTCGTAAATTTACGATTATTAAATTAGGATTGTATGAAAAAGATCATTTTACCTTTAGTACTATTGTTAATTGCCTCAAATGCCTACTCTCAGAGATATGATTTTAGGAGAAATGAATTGAAATTCAATTTAATAACAGCTATTGCCGGACTGCCTGAATTTAATTACGAGAGGTTACTCGACGATAATATGGGTATTGGTACAGCGGTCGCTTTCTCTCTTGAGAAGCCCGAGAATATGTCGCTGAGGGGCTATGTTATGCCCTATTGCAGGATGTACTTTGGAGAGAGAAGAGCCTCCGGTTTCTTCTTAGAGGCAAATCTGGCTCTAATTAATGAATCAGAGAGTTTTACCAACTATTTTATTGGATCTTCTCAAGATCCGACAAGTCATGTAAATTATGCGGTAAGAGGAGGGTTTGGAACTGCTGTTGGGTTTAAGATTGCAAAGAGTAATGTGGTTGGGGAGCTATACCTCGGAGTTGGCCGCGTATTCGGGAACTCCTTTATTGACGCTTACCCGAGAATAGGCATAACTATAGGTCGAAGATTCTGATTTGTAACTTTTAAATTTATTATATGAAAAAAATCAAATTTATAATTGCAGCTCTATTCATGGTTGCTGCATATGCAGCGACAGCTGCATCTAAGTCCGACGGCTCTCCCTACGAAGGGAGGTTACTTAGGTTCCCAGATATTCACGGCGATAAAGTTGTATTCTCTTACGCCGGTGATATTTATATCAGTTCCGCTAATGGAGGGGTTGCACGCAAATTGACTTCCGACAGGGGTTATGAAATGTTCCCGAGGTTCTCTCCTGATGGAAAATATATAGCATTCACAGGTCAGTTTGACGGCAACAGTGAGGTTTATGTTATCTCCTCCGATGGAGGTGTACCAAGAAGGGTGACATATAGTGCTACACTGTCAAGAGATGATGTGGGAGATCGCATGGGACCTAACAATGTTGTTATAGATTGGACGCCCGATGGTAAAAAGATATTATACCGTACGAGAGCCTATACATTTAACGATTTTACAGGCCAATTGATGACTGTTCCTTTTGAAGGGGGCCTTTCGGAGAGGGTCCCTCTTAAAAACGGTGGGTTCGCCTCATACTCTCCCGATGGTGGAAAGCTGGCCTATAACTATATTTTCAGAGAGTTCAGAACCTGGAAGAGGTATAAGGGAGGGATGGCAGATGATATAAGAGTCTTCGATTTTAAAACAGGAGAGTCTGTGAAAATCACCGAAAACAGCAGTCAGGATATAATACCTATGTGGACACGCGACGGTAAAAAGATCTTCTATATATCTGACCGAAACGATCATATGAACCTTTACGTATATGATATTGATAATAAAGAGACAAAACAGCTTACAAATTACACTGAGTATGATATAAAGTTCCCTGCCATAGGTGATAGTGCCATTGTCTTTGAGAATGGTGGATATATATACAAATATGATATTGCCTCCGGGAAGTGTGATAAGATCAATATCATGATGGGTAATGATACTCGATGGTCGCGACCTGAGTGGAAATCACTCGGATCGAGAGTCAGGTCGGTTTCAATATCTCCAAACGGAGAGCGTCTTCTGGGTGTTGCCAGAGGTGATATTTTCTCAATTCCGGCTAAGAGTGGGGTCACCTATAATCTTACAAACTCTTCGGAGTCAAATGACCGTTCGGCCGATTGGGCTCCCGACGGAAGTGCCTTTGCATACATCTCAGACAAAGATGGTGAGTTCAATATCTGGCTACGTGAGACAAAAAGCGCTAAAGAGAGAAGACTTACAGATATCAAAGGTTATATTTTCGGGTTCGAATGGTCTCCCGATTCAAAGAAAATATTATGGAGCGAGAAGAGAAATACTCTAAATATCATTGATGTAGCATCGGGTAAGAGCTCTGTAATTGAGGAGTCAGCAATGGGGCCGGTTAATGAGTACAACTGGTC
>JAFIHK010000092.1 GCA_017848635.1 Bacteroidales bacterium
AAGCATATCCAATTCCCCCATTAAACCGGAAGGCCAGGGCACTCTTCTCTGTAATCCAGGTAGTGTATGATATAGTAAAATCGCTCTTTAAATATTGAGAATAGGGTGTATTCCCAATCAATCTTGCCCCTGTTGAATCTCTTTTAAATGAGGAGTCAAAAATACTTATAACATTACCGGCGATGTCGTTATTCCATCTTATTTTAACAACTGATTCCCTGGTGTCAGGATCCGGATTTGAAATGTAATTGATAGAGAAACCTGCTCCCAGGTCAAAATAGTTTCTGTATGAATTTCTAATAAATGGATTCTCAAGACTCTGATAGAATGTGCTGCTAATATTTTTCAACCTAACAATGCTGAGCTGTAAAGGATAAAGATTATATGAAGTTGTCTTGCCTCTCCTCCAGCTATAGCCATATGCTGCCGATACAAGCGTTCTGGTAAATTCAGGTCTATCCTGGTAGTTGTAGAGCATTTTCATATCCGTTCTCGGAAGAGTATTTGCCATACCTGACAGATAAATATCAGGCAGAAACAAAAAATCGGGTATAGAGAGAGATGCCGATACTCCAAGTTCTGTTGATTTTACCATATTGTTCAGATTCATCTGAAAATTTCCCATAAATCCGAGATTGAGCCACTCCCCTCCCCTGAATAAATTTTTATGAAAATAGGAGACAGCAGGTGAGATTCCGAACAGACTGTTTGAATTACTTGATAATTCCAGATTCAAAGTGTACCCCTGTCTCTTTGATGGAGTAAGTCTTATTTGACAATCAACCAGACCTTTTGTGGAATCGGCAGATTCAACCTCATCGAATCTTATGTTTGTTCCGGTGAAAAGGTTTACGTTGTTAAATCTATTATATGTACTGTTTACCAAAGATAAGTCGTACCTCTCTCCCGGATTTATTTGATTAAGTCTGTCCAGAAAATACCTCCTTACTCGAAGTTTGCTCCGGAAATTAATCTGTACACCTTTCTCAGTCATTACCGAGTCTCTTATAATGGCTCCTCCTGCTACACTTTCAGTAGGATCATAATCGGGTAGAATTGATACTTTATTAATATAGTATACTCTATGGTTTTTTCTCTCTTTTGGATCTTCATTTCTGGAGTAGTTTCTAACAATCATCACAATACTGGCAGTTCTATTTCCAAGCGAAGTATCTGCGACGAAAGAGATATAGTTGTTGGAGAAGCTGTAATACCCTTTTCTCTTTAGTAGTTCCGAAATCCTGTCTGATTCGTTTACCAATATTGTTTCCGATAATGCTTCTCCCTCTTTTATATATGAATTTGAAGAATCTTCAAGTATGTATTTTGCGATATCTTTATCTTCGATATCATATTTAATATTAGTGAGTTTGTACGCCGAACCTGTCTCTACAGAATATATCACCGATGCCTTTCTACCGCGTTTGACAACTGAATCCTTGACATTACAATCATAATAGCCAAGCGACTTAAGGTGATTTATAAAATTGAGCCTGGTGCTGTAAACGGCAGTAGAATCATATTCAACTGGAGCCTGACCGATACTCTTGGTAAAATCTCTCCATCCTTCACTCCCCTTTTTACTCCAGTTATATATATAAATGAACGGGTTCCAACCCAAAAAGTAGTAAGTATTTGACTTTTGCCTTAAATAGGGTTCAAGATCAGAGGCCTTTACCTTATCATTATCCTTTATATGAATTATATTTTTTTTTAGTCTGTACGATGACTCAGGCAAGACCGACACAGTTCTGCAAGACACAGTTGCTAACAAAGTGAATATTAAAGATTTGTAAACTAATGTCCTCTTCATTGATTTGTCCTATAATCAACAAATTTACAAATAATTATCATTTCTTTTTTAAAAGATTAAAAAAAGCATAAATTTGCACGACAGTTTAATATCCGACTTAATTACATTGTCAAAATTTTAATAATCCGAATCACTTACATTGTAAAAATGAAAAACAAGTATATTGATTTAATTGAACAAAGTTTTGAATTTCCACAAGATGAATTCAGAGTTGAAGATGGAGAGCTAATATTCCACGACATTCCTGTTATGGACATTATTGAACAATATGGAACTCCATTAAAAATTACATATTTGCCTAAAATATCATCGCAAATTCAGAGAGCCAAAAGGATGTTTAATGTCGCAATAGCAAAGGTTGACTACAAAGGTGCTTATCACTATTGCTATTGTACCAAGAGCTCCCACTTCTCTTTTGTAATAGAAGAGGCTTTAAAAAATGATATCCATATTGAGACCTCTTCTGCGTTTGATCTTAACCTTATCGAGTCACTCTACGAGGCCGGAACGGTGAATAAGGAGCTCTATATCATCTGCAACGGATATAAAAAAGATATATATATAGAAAACATAGCAAATTTTGTCAAACGGATGGAAAAACCTTATCCCTGTAATGGATAATATGCAGGAGTTCGACGACCTTGACCTATGTGTTAAAGAGCCATGCAAAATTGGTATTAGAATTGCCGCTGAAGAGGAGCCGAAATTTGAGTTCTACACCTCCAGACTAGGTATCAGATATAGCGACATAATTCCTTTTTACGAAACCAAAGTGAAGAAAAACAAGAAGTTTCAGTTAAAAATGCTTCATTTCTTCATTAATACCGGGATACGTGACAACGCATATTACTGGAACGAATTGGCAAAGTGTGTTAACGTATACTGTGACCTTAAATCTGTTTGCCCTGAACTAGATTCTCTCAACATCGGAGGGGGATTTCCAATTAAAAACTCTTTGGCTTTTGACTATGACTATGAGTATATGGCAGAAGAGATAATCGGGCAAATCAAGAGTATATGCCAACAAAGAGGGATGCCTGAACCCAATATTTTTACAGAATTCGGCAGTTTCACTGTCGGAGAGAGCGGGGCAACTATTTACCAGGTTCTTGATGTCAAACAGCAGAATGACAGAGAACGATGGTATATGGTAGACAGTTCATTCATGACTACACTTCCGGATACCTGGGGTATCAAACAAAGATTTGTGCTCCTACCAATAAATAAATGGGATAAAGAGTATCAGCGGGTCTTCCTGGGAGGATTAACTTGTGACAGTCAGGATTACTATAACGCAGAAGCACACGCAAATGCAATATTCCTTCCGACAATTGAAGATAAAAGTGATCCTCTTTATATAGGATTCTTCCATACAGGAGCCTATCAGGAGTCAATTGCAGGATTTGGAGGAATACAGCACTGTCTGCAACCTGCTCCAAAACACATTACCATTGATGTTGATGAAAATGGTGAGTACTATACAAAACTATTCAGTAAAGAGCAGACATATAAATCGATGTTAAAAATACTGGGCTATTAATGATTTCAAAAAATGAGATAAAATTTGTCCGCTCTCTCCATCAGAAAAAATTCAGGGACGAGTACTCTCTGTTCATTATTGAAGGAGAGAAGATGTTAAATGAAGCAAAAACTTCGGGGTTTGAAATTGTCTCAGTTTATTATAAAGATGACATTGGAGATGAGGAGATGGAACGTATCTCAGCACTATCTTCCCCCTCACCCGTTCTGGCTGTACTAAAACAGAAAAAAGCCAACTCTTTACCTATTCCGGGTAAAGGAACACTCTCTCTAGCTCTGGATGGAGTCAGGGATCCAGGTAATTTCGGAACAATTATAAGAATTGCAGATTGGTTTGGTATTGACAATATATATGCCTCAACTGATTCTGTCGAATTATATAATCCCAAAGTTATACAGGCTTCAATGGGATCTGTTTTCAGAAAGGATGTACACTATGTCAATCTTGAATGGCTTGTAAATAAGATCAAAGGTAGTATGCCAATCTATGGGACTCTACTGAATGGAAATAGTATTTATGAGACCAAACTTACATCCTCAGGTCTTATTGTAATGGGAAATGAGTCAAATGGAATCTCTCCCGAAATTGAAAAATCGGTTGACAAGAGAATTCTTATTCCACCATATCCGATCGAGTCAAAGGGATCGGAATCACTGAATGTAGCGACAGCTACTGCTATTGTTTGTTCTGAATTCAGGAGAGCCTCTGCCTCACAACTTCGAACAAAATAACCGCCGCTGCGGCAGATACATTTAGCGATGCAATATTTCCAGGCATCGGGATAGAAGCAACCTCGTCGGAAATTGAAAGAATCTGTTTTGAGACACCACTCTCTTCAGATCCCATAATAACCGCTACAGGTCCCTTAAAATCTGTATTATAGATACTAGAACTACTCTTTTCACTTGCAGATACTATTTTAAAACCGCACTGCTTAAGATAGTAGATTGCCATTCTTAGGTTTATTACTCTTGTTACAGGGATTCTAAGTAATGCTCCTGCAGATGTCTTAACAGCATCTGAGTTAACTGCAGCCCCTCCCTTTGCAGGAAGAATAATCCCGGCGGCACCTGCACACTCTGCCGATCTCGCTATTGCACCAAAGTTCCTTACATCACTTACACCATCAAGTAAAACAAAAAATGGAGCATCGCTTTTCTTGAGCGCTTCATCTACCATCTGCTCCATATCTACATAATCTATCTGAGGAAGAATTGCTACAACTCCCTGATTATTTCCTTTTGCTATATAATTAAGCTTCTCTCCCGGAACGAACTGAAAAGGGATCTGTTTCTCTTTCAATAAATCTATAATCCTGTGGATCTGAAGGTTTTCTATACCTACCTTAAATAAAACTTTTTCAATTTTACGACCACTCTCAATTGCCTCCGCTACAGGATGTATGCCAAATAAATAGTAATTTTCGTTCATTGTTATTCAACTAATTTAATTAATGCCTCCCACTCTTTCATCTGCAAATCTAGCTCTTTTTTAATACTCTCATATTTTTCAAACAGAGATTTATCAAATTGTGATCCAAGTTGCTGAATCGATTTTTCAACTTCAGAAAGTTCAAGTTCAAGCTCTTCTATCTTTTTTTCACATTGAGCAAGATCTCTCTTTGCCTTTTTTATATTTTTATCCTCAAAACTCTTTTTGGGAGAACTCCGCTTTTCAAATATTGTATCGGAAATAGCAGCTCCTGATTCAGGAGATCCCTTTTTTTCAAGTTCAGATAGAGATTCCAACTTTTTCCTGTAGAGGAAATCCATAACTCCTCCTATATGCTCTCTAACACCACCATCCCTGAATTCATACATTTTATCTACCAGACCATCAAGGAAGTCCCTATCGTGAGAAACGATTATAAGTGTTCCATCATAGCTCATAAGTGCCTGTTTGAGCACATCCTTAGATCTTATATCCATATGGTTCGTCGGCTCATCGAGCAAGAGCAGATTATATGGGTGAATAATAAGTTTTGCCAATGCAAGCCGTGCCCTCTCACCTCCACTCAAAACTGCAACCTTCTTATCGATCTCCTCGCCTCTGAATAAAAAAGAGCCTAGTACATCCCTTATCTTTGTTCTTATATCGCCAACAGCTACTTTATCTATCGTATCGTATACAGTGTCGTTTTTATTTAACAGATCCTCCTGGTTTTGTGCGTAGTATCCAATATCAACATTGTGCCCAAGTTTAATATCTCCACTAAAGTTTAACAGATCACCTGCAATAATTCTCATCATTGTGGTTTTTCCTTCGCCGTTTCTACCGACAAGAGCAATTTTCTCACCTCTCTCAACAGTAATATCTGCTCCGGCAAAAACTCTCTTCTTACCAAAGGACATACCAAGAGAGGTTGTCTTAATAACAACATTACCCGAACGGGGAGCTGGTGGAAACTTTACGTTTATTTTTGAGAGATCCTCTTCATCAATCTCTATTCTATCTAATTTCTCCAGCTGCTTAATTCTGGATTGTACCTGATTCGATTTCGTTGCTTTATACCTGAAGCGTTCGATGAACTCCTCCGTTTTCTCAATCAGTTTTTGCTGATTATCATATGAAGCCCTTTGCTGGTCCAGTCTCTCTTTTCTCAATACAAGATACTGGCTATAAGGAACTTTATAATCATGCACCTTTCCCAACATTATCTCTACTGTTCTATTGGTAACATTATCGAGAAATTTTCTGTCGTGTGATATAAGAACAATAGATCCCTTGTAAGAGGCAAGATACTCCTCCAACCACTGAATTGACTCTATATCAAGGTGATTGGTGGGCTCATCCAACAAAAGCAAATCGGGTCTTCTCAGAAGAACTTTTGCAAGCTCTATCCTCATATTCCATCCCTGACTGAATGTAGACGTTGGTCTTCCAAGCTCCTCCCGTTTGAATCCCAGTCCAATCAACATCTTTTCTGCATCACCCTCAATATTTGAGTCCTCTCCGTAGTGCAGACGGTCGTTAACATCATTCAGTTCAATTATAAGTTTATGGTATGAATCGGATTCATAATCGGATCTGCCTTCAAGTTCCCTATTAATCTCCTCAAATCTGGCTCTTAATCTGAATAACTCTTCGAATGCCTTGAGCGCCTCTCCCAGAACAGATGTGTCTTTGGCGTGCTCCATCTGCTGGGGCAGATACCCGATGTTCAAGGTTGAGGGTTTTGATATCTGCCCGGAAGAGGGAGAGTTTATTCCCATTATCAATTTTAAGAGCGTAGATTTCCCTGAGCCGTTTTTACCTGTAAGGCCAATGCGGTCATTATCACTAATGTGGAAATTTATTTCATTTAGCAGAGTAAATCCGCCAAACTGTACTGTAAGATTATTTATCGAGATCACGGCAAACTAGGATACTGAATTCATATAGTATGTACATTGGCATACCTACAATAAAAAGTGTAAATGCGTCACCTGAAGGGGTGATTATTGCTGCAATAATTATCAGGACAACAAATGCGTGTTTACGATATCGCTTGAGTGTCTTTTTACCAAGTATGCCAATTCTGGAAAGTAAAGCGGCAAGTGCAGGCATCTCAAATACCACACCCATAATTATGATCATCCAGGTGAAAGTAGAGATATATGATTGAAGTGAGATCTTATTAACTACCCATGAAGCAACCTGATATGTACCTAAAAATCTCACAGTTAAAGGAAATACAAAAAAATACCCCACTAGTGCACCAATAAAAAAGAGAACAGATGCAAACATAAAGGCCTTTCGTGCTGCAATCCTCTCATTATCATATAGGGCAGGTTTAATAAAGAGCCATATCTGGTAAAATATGTAGGGCAGACTTAGAATGATTGCAATTGTAAATGATACGCTTATATGTATAAAAAATTGTGCAGACAGTTCAATATTTATCAGCTCTATTCTAAATGGATCGGGAGCTAAGCTCGGCATTGCCAAAAGATTAGCAAGAGAACGAAACCAGTCGTAGAGAACAAAATCGGAACTTGCCGGAGCAAATATAACTGTATCAAATACAAAGGATTTGTTTAGAAAGACAATGACCATCAGGATCAACACCGAAAGAGCCGATCGAAAAATTACTTTTCTCAGCTCATCCAGATGTTCCCAAAAAGACATCTCAATACTCACTTCTTATCACCTTTTTCGGTAGAATCAGAGTTTTTAATTTCATCCTCTACTCCCTTCATCCCCTCCTTAAAGCTTCTCACCCCTTTTCCAATACCATGCATAAGTTCTGGAATTTTCTTACCGCCAAACAGTAGTAAAACAATTAAGGCAATAACTAAAATCTCGGGGAGTCCCAGAGAGCCGAATAATAAAAAATTGTTCATCTTATATCTCTTTATTAAGTTCAAAATATGGAGAAAATGCCTCTATAAAATATTGAGGACATCGTGTAACTTTTCTGCTATCAGAATGGATAAAGCCCAATCTGACACTCCCGTTGCAGACCTCTTCACCCCTTTGATTGTAGATTTGGGTCTCAATTGTAATTGAAGCCTTCGGAAGCTCACGGATTATAGTAACTACCCTGAGCATATCTCCAAACCTGGCCGGTGTTTTATAATTGAGATTTACGGCAACAACAGGCATCATTATTCCTCTTGCCTCTATCTCCGTCATCGGAAGACCCACATCGGTAAGAGCCTGTACTCTGCCACATTCAAAATACCTTATATAGTTTGAATGGTGAACAATACCCATAAGGTCTGTCTCATAATATCTTACTTCAATATTAGTCTCTCCTGTGTACATTATCCTTTCAGCTCCTTTTTTCTTATATTAAGCGCCTCCAATTTGGATGTTGCATCACTTCGTTTTTTGTACTCCATTTCAACAACCTGCTTAGGTGCACTGTTCACAAATTTTTCATTAGACAACTTTCTCTGCACCTGTTCAAGAAATCCCTTGTAATATTTTATCTCCTCCTCGACCTTCTTAAGCTCCTCCTCCTTATTTACAAGATCACCCACCGGAACTGTAAATTCAGTTGTATTAACCAAAAAAGATACTCCATTTTCAGGTTTTACCTCTCCATACTCTCTAACTGAAGAGATATTTCCCATTTTTATAAAAATTTGGTGCATTTGGGATGATAGAGCTCCTTTTACAAATAGCTCCAGTGGTTCTTTCGGTGAAATATTTTTCGATTGTCTTATACTTCTTATATTAACAATGGCACTCTTCACCTGCTCAAAAGAGTTAATAAACTCTTCATCGTATTTTTCCGATCTCGGCTGATCAAGGATCATAATGCTTTCATTATCTTTTCTTTCCGAAATATTATGCCATAACTCCTCAGTTATGAAAGGCATAAATGGATGGAGCAATTTAAGTAGTTTATCGAAGAATATGAGAGTAGCTTCATATGTTACCCTATCAATAGGTGCCCCTTGTGAAGGTTTAATTATCTCAAGATACCAAGAGCAAAAATCATCCCAGAACAGTTTGTAAAGATGCATAAGAGCGTCAGATATCCTAAATTTCTCGAAATGGTCGTCTATTGTTTCAATCGATTGTGATAGCAGATTATCAAACCATTTGACAGCGATTTGAGAATGCTCGCTTTGAACAATCTCTTCCGAAATGCTCCAACCCTTCACAAGTCTAAATGCATTCCAAATTTTATTACTAAAGTTTCTTCCCTGTTCAACCTGACTCTCATCAAATAGAATATCTGTCCCGGCTGAACTGCAAAGTAGCATCCCCAGTCTGACTCCATCTGCACCATAGTCTTCGATAAGTTTGAGAGGATCTGGAGAGTTTCCCAGCGACTTTGACATCTTTCTCCCCTGCTTATCCCTCACTGTACCTGTAAGATATACATTGCGGAAAGGAACTTCTCCCATAAATTCATGTCCTGCCATAACCATTCTTGCGACCCAGAAAAAGAGAATCTCCGGAGCTGTAATAAGATCATTGGTCGGATAGTAGTAGCTTAGATCTCTATTAGCCTCTCTGTCTGGAAATCCTGGTTTAGAAGAGTCAAAAACAGAGATAGGCCACAACCATGAAGAAAACCAGGTATCAAGTACATCCTCATCTTGTCTCAATTGATCTATTGTTATTGATGAATCTTTTTTCTTTGCAGCTTCATACGCCTCTTCCAGTGAAGAGGCAACAACATATGATCCGTCAGGAAGATAGTAAGCCGGTATTCTCTGCCCCCACCAAAGCTGTCGGGAGATGCACCAATCCCTTACATTCTCCATCCAGTGTTTGTAAGTATTACGATATTTATCCGGAATAAGTTTGATCTCTCCCGATTCAACATATCTAAGCGCCTCTTTAGCAGGCTCTTCCATTTTTAAAAACCATTGTAGCGATAGTCTTGGTTCGATGACAGCGTTTGTCCTTTCGGAATACCCGACTTGAGAAGTATAACTCTCCTCTCTGTCTAGATTTCCGCTATCTGCCAACATTTTAACTATCTTTTTCCTGGCACTGAAGCGCTCTTCGCCTATTAATATCTGCGCTTTATCGTTAAGACAAGCAAATTTGTCCAGGATATCGATAACCGGGAGATTATGTCTTAAGCCAATCTCGTAGTCATTAATATCGTGAGCAGGAGTTATTTTTAAACATCCAGTTCCAAAATCCATAGAGACATATTCATCCTGAATAATGGGAATCTCCTTGTTTATTAAAGGAATTAATACCTTTTTACCCTTTAGGCTCAGATATCTCTCATCCTGAGGATGGACACAAATTGCTACGTCAGCCATAATGGTTTCGGGCCTTGTTGTGGCAATTGTGACGAAATTATCGGAAGCAACTCCATTTTCTGAGATGAAGTATTTTAGATAATAGAGTTTTGATGCGGTCTCTTTATGGATCACCTCTTCGTCACTTACAGCAGTCTGTCCGACAGGATCCCAGTTTACCATACGAACCCCTCTGTAGATCCAACCTCTGTTATAGTAGTGTACAAATGTATTTATTACACCCTGACTTAGATCGGGGTCCATTGTAAATTTTGTTCTCTCCCAGTCACAAGAGGCACCAAGCTTTTTAAGCTGCTCGAGAATAATTCCTCCATGCTTCTCCTTCCACTCCCAAGCGTGTACCAGAAACTCCTCTCTTGTGAGGTCACTCTTTTCAATACCTTCGGCCTTAAGTTTCGCAACCACTTTAGCCTCTGTTGCAATCGATGCGTGATCGGTACCAGGAACCCAGCAGGCATTTCTCCCCTGCATTCTCGCCCTTCTTACGAGAACATCCTGTAATGTATTATTCAGCATATGCCCCATATGAAGCACCCCGGTGACATTCGGCGGAGGAATGACAATAGAGTATGGCTCTCTTGAATCGGGTTCGGAATGAAAATATCTGTTTTTTAGCCAAAATGAGTACCATTTATCCTCAACAGACCTTGGGTTGTACTTTGCTGAAATCTCCATAATTAGTGCGTTCCTCAAAATTTTTATAACTTGCGAAGTTAATCAAAAAACTTATATTTGCATAGTGTAATTATAAAACGCACAATTATGGAAAACCAAAACGAACTTAATATTGAGCTGAGTAACGAGGTTGCACAAGGTGTATACTCCAACCTCGCAATCATCACACATTCGAGCAGTGAATTTATTTTAGACTTTATCAAGATGATGCCGGGCATTCCAAAGCCACAAGTTATGAGCAGGGTTATTATGACCGCCGAACATGCAAAAAGGTTAATGCTTGCTCTCCAAGAGAATATTGACAAGTTCGAAGATCAATTTGGCGAGATTGAATTACACAATGAACAAAAGAACATAATTCCAATGGGATTTGGCAACAATCCGGCCAAAGCCTGAATAAATAATACATTATGAAAGAAACATTTAACATTGTTGTACTGGCTAAACAAGTGCCGGACACCAGGAATGTGGGCAAAAATGCCATGAAAGAGGATGGCACTGTGAATAGAGCGGCCCTGCCTGCCATCTTCAATCCGGAAGATATGAACGCACTTGAAATGGCTCTTAAAATCAAGGATAGGTTTCCTGGAACTAAAGTTCAATTACTAACAATGGGTCCATCCAGAGCTGCGGATATTATCAGAGAGGGACTATTCAGAGGTGCAGATGGCGGGATTCTTCTGACCGATCGCAAATTTGCAGGTGCAGATACATGGGCTACCTCCTACGCACTATCAATGGCTCTTAAAAAAATGCAACCGGACATTATTATTGCCGGAAGACAAGCCATTGATGGGGACACCGCTCAGGTTGGACCTCAAGTTGCTCAGCAGATGAATTTGCCTCAGGTAACATATGCAGAGGAGATTACAGAGATCAAAGATTCCAGGATCGTAATTAAAAGAAGGCTCGAGAGAGGAGTTGAGGTGGTTTCAACACCATTCCCTTGCGTAATAACCGTAAATGCAACTGCACCCGAGTGCAGGCCGCGTAATGCCAAGGCTCTATTGAAATATAAATATGCCCGCACACTCACCGAAGAGCAGGACAATGAGCATAACTCATATCTGCCTATTCTCAGCCTTGACTACCTCAGGATAAACGAGTGGGGAGTTGCAGATGTCGGAGGAGTAGAGCAAAATTACGGACTATCTGGCTCTCCGACAAAAGTTAAAAAAATTGAGAATATCGTATTTCAAGCAAAAGAGTCAAAAAGACTTTCTGCCTCAGATGAGGAGATCGACTCTCTTATAAAAGAACTTATTTCCTCACACACTATTGGTTAATAAAAGAGAAACAATGAATAATATTATAGTTTTTATAGAGACAGATTCAGGAAAAGTAGCCGATGTAAGTCTCGAACTTATGACTAAAGGAAGAGAGCTTGCATCAAAGCTCTCGTGTAAACTCGAAGCGGTTCTTATTGGCAGCAATGTTTCATCTTTAACCGATACACTCTTTGCATATGGAGCTTCAAAAGTATTCCTTGCCGAAGATAAAAAGTTGGAATATTACCTAACACTTCCATACTCTTCGATAATTATCGACCTTTTTAAAAGAGAAGAGCCTCAAATTGCTCTCTTTGGTGCAACAAGCATTGGAAGGGATCTCGCTCCAAGGGTCTCCGGAGCTCTGTCAAGCGGACTTACAGCTGACTGTACCAGTCTTGAAATTGGTAATCATACTGAAAATAAGAGCGGGAAAGTATATGAGAATCTGCTTTACCAAATAAGACCTGCCTTTGGTGGAAATATCATTGCCACAATTATGAAACCCGATTGCAGACCTCAAATGGCTACTGTTCGAGAAGGGGTAATGAAGAAAGAGGCTTTAAAAGA
>JAFIHK010000093.1 GCA_017848635.1 Bacteroidales bacterium
AGGCTGCAGCGTTTGCTGCCTCTCCACCGACAGGTGAGAGCCACTTATAGTCGAACTCATTATCCTTTACAAAAGGAATAGTTGTTTTTGTGCTTTTCTCGTCGGTAAAGTATTTGATTTTAGGAGCAAATCCCTCCTGGGATACAACCTCTGCGTGAATCTCCTTATCGCTTGTTTGAGCAGGAACTCTAACTACTGCATCTTCGCTCAGATAGAGACTTACACCTACGATGAGTCCTAAAGCCACCTGACCGAAAATCTTGAATTTACCCTCAAGACCCTCTTTATTCTTTTTGAAAACCTTGATATAGTCATCCAGAAATCCTATCAATCCGAGCCATACAGCACTTATTATCAGTAACTGTACATATATATTTGTCAGATCTCCGAGCAGAATCACCGGAATAAGAAGGGATATAAGTATAATAATACCCCCCATTGTAGGAGTCCCCTTTTTGGCAATCTGTCCCTCTAATCCTAGGTCACGGATCTCCTCTCCGATTTGCCTCTTTTGAAGTCTCCTGATAATCTTCCTTCCTACGAACAGAGAGATTATAAGTGAGAGAATTATTGCAGATATTGCTCTGAAAGAGATGTACTTCAACAGACCGAATCCCGGAAAGTCGATATACTCTTTTAGATATTCAAACAGGTTGTATAGCATAATCTCTATTTTTCGGTTGTTAATACTTCAGCTAATATCTCCTTATCGTCGAAGTGGTGTTTGATACCCTTGATCTCCTGGTAGTTTTCGTGCCCCTTTCCGGCTACAAGGATAATTGAACCAGGTAGAGCTGTTATAACAGCACTTCTGATTGCCTCTCTACGGTCGGTAATAAAGAGAGTTTTGCGCAGATCTTCTCTCGAAAATCCGGCCCTTATATCGTTAATAATATCTTCTGGCTCTTCAAACCTCGGATTGTCGGAGGTTACGATGACCTTGTCGGAATATTTAGCCGATATTGCCGCCATTTCGGGCCTCTTACTCTTATCTCTGTTTCCTCCGCAACCGAAAACGGTTACTATAGGGGCATCATCTGCACAATCCCGGAGGGTCTTCAAAACATTTTCCAATGCATCGGGTGTGTGAGCATAATCAATAACAGCGGTAAGGTTATCTCCTCCCTTTATATACTCCAGCCTGCCCGATACCGATGAGAGAGCGCTTATCTCAAGAAGGGTCTCCTCTTTTGAGGCACCAAGCAATCTTGCACATGCATACACCGCAAGCAGATTATAGGCATTGTGAACACCAATAAATCTGGTCCACACCTCCGATCCGTCTATGTTTACAAGCATTCCGTCCAGCCCCTTCTCAATTATTCTGCAATTGAAATCGGCAGGGGA
Organism: Bacteroidales bacterium; assembly: GCA_017848635.1. Lineage (GTDB taxonomy): Bacteria > Bacteroidota > Bacteroidia > Bacteroidales > UBA932 > JAFIHK01. The sequence continues at coordinate 1,348 of JAFIHK010000093.1, forward strand.
GGAGCAGGAGTATCTGTAACTCTTTGCCCGTGTATTCTGAATCATGATCTCTCCGTTTTTGTCGTCGATATTGGTCAGAGCGAAAGATTCGGAAGGCAGATTATCGAAGAAGCTCTTTTTACATTTTATATACTCTGAGAATGTTTTGTGGTAATCGAGGTGGTCGTGTGTGATATTTGAAAATATACCCCCTTCGAATTTCAGCCCTGCAACCCTCTTTTGATCGATCGAGTGTGAGCTCACCTCCATAAAACAGTACTCGCAACCCTCATCGGCCATCTCTCTCAGCAATCTGTTTATTGTTATCTGGTCCGGAGTGGTATGTGTAGAGGGAACCTCTCTCTCATTTATGTAATTTACTATTGTGGAGAGTAGACCGCATTTATACCCCATCTTTGTAAATAGTCTGTATAGAAGCGTTACTGTTGTTGTCTTTCCGTTAGTTCCGGTTATTCCTGTCAGTTTTAAATCCTGAGAAGGGTTTGAGTAAAAGTTAGATGCAATTGCTCCCAGAGCAAAGTGAGAGTCATATGTTAAAATAACGGTCGTATCTTTGTAGAGCGTCTCATCAAAATCGAAGTGTTCACAGACAACCACTGCCGCACCTGCGCTTAATACCTTATCTATATAGTTGTGCCCATCGCTCACACTTCCTTTGAGAGCAACGAACAGCGATCCCTCTCTGCACTCCCTTGAGTCGAAGCAGATATGCTCTATGTCTGCATCACGATAGTTCTTAACCATCGATATCTTAACTCCTCTAAGTAATTCTTCAGTTTTCATATTTATCCGAGAGTTCAATTATTACTGTTTTTTCTTTTATTTTTTTTATACCGGGCAGAGGTCTTTGGGATTTTACCCGGCCTCTTCCAGAAAACGAAACCTTATATCCTTTATTTTCAAGAATATGTAAGGCGTCGCGTAATCCCATATTTGTAACATCGGGAATTGTGTCATATTGAATATAGTTCTGCGCCAGCATCGATGAGTCGGAGGGGGCTAAAAGAGAGCTGTCCTGCGAAGGATTGGCAGATGTATCCTTTAAGTAGGATATTGCAGGCATCTCACCAATTTTAAGTATTTCATAGATTTTAGCGCTCTTGTCGCTGCTCCCGTTCAAATAGTATGGCTTATGAAGAGTAGTTTTTCCCCTTCCGCTGACAGGATGACTCCAGTCTGGTGTCGATTCGAAAATTCTGTCTGCGATTTTTTTAAATACCGGAGCAGCCCATCCTCCACCGTAAAAGTTGCCTTTTGTTTTGCCGGTATAGAAGAGTACGATTGCGGAGTATTTAGGATTATCTGCCGGAAAATATCCTGCAAAAGAGGCCTGATGTCTCCGGTACCCCTCTTCATCTTCGTATCCCCTTTTCCCCATAACCATTCTGGCGGTACCTGTCTTACCAGCAATTGAGTACCTGTGGTCGTTTATACCCTTTCCAGTGCCGTGTTCCACAACTGCGCGAAGAGCCTGTTGTGCCTGTTTTACTGTGTTCTTTGAGCAGATTGATCCACTTAGTTCCTGCGGTTCGAATTGTTTAATTATCCTTCCTCCTCTTTCAAAACTCTCAATGAAATATGGTTTCATCATCTTGCCACCATTGGCGATGGCATTATAAAATGTGAGAGTGTGAAGCGGAGTTACTCTTACCCCGTAGCCTATTGCCATCGACGGCAGGGCCAGTTTGCTCCAGTACTGCTTCTCTTCGGGCGTGAATATCATTGCCCTTCCCTCGCCGTTTATGTCCAGATTGAAGTGCTCCATCAGCTTCATGCTGTGGATTCTGTCCACAAAACTCTTTTCGTCATTTGCATAGTGTTCAACTGCCAGTTTTGCAAATGCCACATTGGAGGATTTCTCAAATGCCTTCTGTACTGTTATCAGTCCGTAACCACCCGGTGTTACATCAGAGAATGTCTTAACACTGTATTTCCACTTTCCGTTTCCCGCATCGATAGGGGAGTTGAGTGATACCTTCTTCTCCTCCAGCAGCACTACGAGTGTTGCAAGTTTGAATGTTGAACCCGGCTCTGTTGCGTCTCCTATCGCATAGTTATAGACCTCGTCAAATGTGCCATCCCTTTTTTTTCTAAGGTTTGCAATCGCTCTTACGGCACCGGTTTTGACCTCCATAACAATAGCCGTAGCTCCTTCGAAAACATCATTCAGCGACAGCTGCTCCTTTAATGCAGTCTCCGCAGCCTCCTGAATGAATGCATCTATCGTTGTTCTTACATCACTACCATCTTCGGGAAGAGTTGTATTATCTATATCGACAGGCATCCACTCACCACCAAGCAGCTTCTGAACGGTTTGCCTTCCGTTTGTGCCTTTAAGGTTGAAATCGTACCTGCCCTCTATCCCTACTGCGACTCCGGTTGAGTTAATATACCCAATTGTCCGTCTGGCAAGTGTGCCGAATGGGTATGTCCTTATATTTCTCTGTTCCGAAACGAATCCGCCTTTATTCCCTTTTAGACGGAATAGAGGAAACTGTTTGATCCTGACCATTTCGGAGTAGTTCACCAATCTGTCTCCGATTGCCTTATATCTGTTGTTTCCCTCTCTGGCTTTAAGGATATCTGCCCTGTATGCATTTGAACTCTTGTCTCCGAAAAATGCACTTAGAGAGTCGCATAGGTTATTTAAATTATTTTTTATTGCAGTATCCGAAGGGAAAACACAATCCATTCTTATCTGATAATATGGAATTGAGGTAGCCAGCAGCCTGCCTCTTGTATCGAGAATACTGCCTCTGTGTGCCTCTATCTCCTCAACCCTGAATGATATTTCGCGATAGTCCTCCTTCTCGTCGGTAAAATACTGTAACCACACAATCTGCCCTATCACAACAAGTGCGAGGAGTACGAATACCCAATAGATGTATGAGGCTCTTTTGAAAATATCGTTCATCGCTTACCTGTTATTACAACTGAGGGTGCATTTTCACTTCTCCTCAATGTAGATTGTTTCTCGTTTAAAAGTCTCTCTACTTCGCCTATTTTGCTCAATTCAAGCAGTTTGGCTGCTTTGCTTGTATAATCTGCCTTTATGTTTTTAAGAGTTCTTGTATTAGCTCGTTCGGAGAGTAAGATCCTCTCCATTGCAAAATTTTTACTTATATATAGAATCACAAGCAGGAAGATGAATATGATGAATCGGTACTCCCTCATCAAATTCTTGTTCAGAATGAGATCCCCACTGAATATCCCCGTTACTATCTTTTTCATCCTTAAATCTTTTTGGCAACCCTTAGCTTGGCACTTCTGGCTCTGGTATTGGCAGATATTTCACTCTCCTGAGGAAGTACAGGCTTTTTTGTAACCTGCTCTAGAGAGCTGAATGATTTGCCGTAAATATCCTTTTGTATAACCCCATCAATATTTCCACTCCTCATAAAGTTCTTCACCATTCTGTCCTCCAGTGAATGGTAGGTTATGATGGAGAGGATCCCCCCCTGTTTTAAAACAGAGAGAGCTCCATTTAGGAAGAGCCCTAATGAACGCATCTCGCCATTAACCTCTATTCTAAGAGCCTGATAGACCTTAGCCAGATATTTATGCTCCATATTTTTAGGAACTGCTCTCTCAATTGCTCTGTATAGATCGCCGGTGCTCTCGATCGGATTCTCCTCTCTGAACTGACAGATCATTCTGGAGATTTTAACAGCATTCTCTACCTCTCCCCACTCTCTGAAGATCTTTGTCAGCTCATCTGCCGAATATTCCGACAGAATATCTGCAGCACTCTTTCCTCCGCTACGATTCATTCTCATATCCAGTTTTGAATCAAATCTGAAAGAGAAGCCCCTCTCACCTGTATCGAACTGGTGGGAAGAGACTCCAAGATCGGCCAGAACCCCGCTTACCTCGCCGAGTCTATGGTACCTTATGAAGTTTGAAATGAAGCGGTAATTATTATGTATGAATATTACTCTTTTATCTTCGGGCAGATTTGACGAGGCGTCGATGTCTCTGTCCATAACCATTAATCTGCCCCTGCTCCCCAGCCGTGAGAGAATCTCTCTGCTGTGGCCTCCCCCTCCGAATGTAGCATCTACATAAACACCATTCGGATCATTTCCCTCAAAAAGAGCGGATACACTCTCCTTTAGCAATACCGGTGTGTGATAGCTGCTCATATCTCGATATTTTTTTAAAGATTAACCCAGGATCTTCTCTGCAAACTGCGTGAAATCATTACCGTCCATTTTTCCGGCAATATATTTCTCCTTAGCCCAGATTTCAATTTTATGATCGTTGCCGGCAAAGACAACTTCCCGGTCTACGCCGATCTCATCGAGCAGTCTTTTAGGAATTGATATTCTTCCAAGTTTTTCATCCGGCTCAACCTCGGCCCTGTCTCTCATATACTCTCTCCAGAATGCATCGTGCTCTCTGTTGAAGAAGTTTAGACGGGACTTAACCTGTTCAGATTCTCTGCTCCACTCTTCATAGGTGTACATCTCCAAACAGTTTGTGAACAGATGTCTTTTTACTACGAAGCGGGAATCTCCACCGGCGGCAAGCATTGTCTTGAACGATGAAGGGAATATCAATCTCCCCTTATCGTCCACTTTGACAGTGTATTCGCCGATGAATTTTACCATTGTTTAATACCTTATTATGACTGATACAAAAATATAAAATGTTTTTCCAATTTTTTACAAAAACTTACATTTTTTTCCACAATCTTATCAACAATAACAATTTTAATTTTTATCTTCGAAATGTAAATCTGTAAGTAATGAAGAAATATTTATTTGTAGCGCTGATATTCAGTGCTTTATCCTGCGGTAGGGGAGGAGAGGTAATGGAGGTTGAGGCAACAGTGCCCGCTACCGATACCGTGTATGAATATGGTATCCCGGTTTCAAATTTTGAGATGACCGAAGGGGAGATCAAGAAGAGTGAATTTTTTACAAATCTGATGACAAATCTGGGTGCATCCCTCGATGAAGCCAATATGCTTGTCAAAGAATCCGAAGGGATATTTGACCTCAAAAAGATAAAAGTGGGGAATAGATACAAGGCATATTACACTACAGGTGAGGATCCGGAACTGGCTTATCTGATTTACTTCAGTGATCGAAAAACATATGTGACCTTCAATCTTTATGACACAATAAATGTGTCTGTTACGCAACTGGAGACTACTGTAAAAAGGAGAGTGAGCGAGACTACAATTTCATCGTCGCTCTGGGATGATATAAAGAGATCTGGTGCAAGTCCACTACTCGCACTAAGGTTGTCAGATATTTACGCCTGGTCAATCGACTTCTTCGCCTTAAGAAAGGGTGACCGTTTCCGTGTACTTTATGATGAAATATATGTTGATGGACAATTCTACGATATAGGGGAGGTGTATGCGGCGGATTTCACACATATGGGTAAATCATATAAAGCATACCATTATACTCTTGATACAGCATCGGGGTATTGGAGTGAAATAGGGGAGAATCTAAAGAAAGCTTTTCTAAAAGCACCTCTGAGCTTTACCAGAATCAGCTCCCGTTTCACCTATGCCCGAAGACATCCTGTTCTCAGAATAGTAAGGCCTCATACCGGTGTAGATTATGCCGCTCCTAAAGGCACACCTGTGATGTCAATCGGAGACGGGGTTGTAATACAAAAGGGCTATGCAGGAGGCGGAGGAAACACCGTCAAAATCAAACACAATACAATGTATACATCTGCATATCTGCACCTTTCGGGATATGGCCCTGGGGTTTCCAAAGGCGCAAGAGTGAGACAGGGGCAGATTATTGGTTATGTGGGAAGTACCGGAATTTCAACCGGGCCTCACCTCGATTTCCGTGTTTGGAAGAACGGTTCTCCGGTAGATCCACTTAAAATGGATTCTCCTCCGGCTAAGAAAATAGGATCCAAGGAGATGCCTGCATTTACTCAATATATGCAAAAGGTACACATAGAGACCGACAGTCTTATGGCTTCATATGCAGTGGACTCACTGATCGGGAAATTGATAAAGAGATAAACTGTATTATCTTTGCCGCAAATTTTAATTTATGGCGGACGAAAAGATAATATTCTCGATGAACGGAGTTGGCAAGATATTGCCAAACAACAACAAAGCAATTTTAAAAGACATCTATCTCTCCTTTTTTTACGGAGCGAAGATCGGTATCATTGGTCTAAATGGTTCCGGTAAATCTACTCTTTTAAAGATAATTGCAGGTGTAGAGACTGCAATACAGGGCGATGTTGTATGGGCTCCAGGTTATAGTGTTGGAATGCTGGAACAGGAGCCTCATCTGGATGAGGAGAAGAGTGTTCAGCAGGTTGTTGAGGAGGGTGTTCAGGAGGTTATAGATCTTTTGAAGCAGTATGAAGAGGTAAATGCAAAATTTGCAGAACCTATGGAGGATGATGAGATGAACAAGCTCATAGAACTTCAGGGGGAACTCACCGATAAAATTGAGGCAGCCGGCGGTTGGGACATTCAAACTAAACTTGACAGAGCTATGGATGCCCTACAGTGCCCCGATCCCGATGCGCTGGTCAAACATTTGAGCGGAGGTGAGAGACGCAGGGTTGCACTGTGCCGGCTGCTTCTCAGAGAGCCCGATGTACTTCTTTTGGACGAACCTACGAACCACCTCGATACCGAAAGTATTCAATGGCTGGAGGCTCACCTGCAGCAATACAAGGGAACAGTCATAGCGGTAACGCACGACCGTTACTTCCTTGATAATGTTGCCGGATGGATTCTTGAGCTCGACAGGGGCGAGGGAATTCCTTGGAAAGGTAACTACACTTCGTGGTTGGAACAGAAGTCAATAAGGCTTGCACAGGAGGAGAAGCAGGAGAGTAAAAAGAAGAAGACTCTTGAGAGAGAACTGGAGTGGGTGAGAATGGCACCTAAGGCACGACAGGCTAAATCAAAAGCACGTTTGAGCGCATATGAGAAGATGCTCAATGAAGATGGACGAGCAAAAGAGGAGAAGCTTGAGATCTTCATCCCCAATGGTCCGAGACTTGGCGATAAAGTTATTGAGGCCACAGGAGTCTCAAAATCTTTTGGGGAGAGATTGCTCTTCGAAGATCTCAACTTCAAACTGCCACCTGCGGGAATCGTAGGTATTATAGGCCCTAACGGAGCTGGTAAGACAACTCTCTTTAGAATGATAATGGGTTATGAGAGTGCCGATTCGGGTTCATTCAGCGTTGGTGAGACTGTAAAGGTTGCCTATATTGATCAACAACATAAGCAGATTGACCCTAATAAAACAGTTTATGAAACCATTGCTGATAACAGTGAATTTGTAAAGCTTGGAAATAAAGAGGTAAATGCAAGAGCTTATGTTTCAAGATTCAACTTTTCAGGAGCCGATCAGGAGAAGAGGTGCGGAGTTCTATCCGGTGGTGAGAGGAACAGGCTTCACCTTGCCCTTACATTAAAAGAGGAGGCTAACGTCCTACTGCTCGATGAGCCTACCAACGACGTGGATGTTAATACAATCAGGGCACTTGAAGAGGGTCTTGAAAACTTTGCAGGTTGCGCGGTTATAATCTCGCACGACAGATGGTTCCTCGACAGGATTGCTACACACATTCTCGCATTTGAAGGCGACTCCAAAGTCTACTTTTTCGAAGGAAGTTACTCCGAATATGAGGAGAATAAAAAGAGACGCCTTGGCGACTTAACACCAAAGCGTTTCAAATATAAGAAGCTTATAAAATAGATTTATACAAAGAATCTGTTAACCTTGGTAAGAGCCGTCGGCAAAGCAAAAACAACAACTTTGTCGTACGGCTTTATCTCTGTATCGCCGATAGCAATAAAGCTGTGTTGCCCTCGAATAACTCCTCCGATAATCGCATCCTTGGGAAATTTAAGATTCCTTATCTTATCTCTGGTTATTTCGCTGTTAGGATTTGCAATAAACTGGAGAACTTCCGCATCGGATCCATTCAGGCACTTAATCGATTGAACCTTGTTGCTTAGAGTAAACCGGAAGATCCGACTCGCAGTAATCAGCTTTTTATTGATTATCGAATCTACACCCATTCCCTCAGCAAGCTTGATGTATTCTATGTTTTCAACCTCAGCTATAGTTTTTAGAACCCCCATCTTTTTGGCAGCTGCACAGGTAAGAATATTGGTTTCGGAGCTGCTGGTAACTGCAACGACGGCATCAAAACTTGAAATCTCCTGCTCAATAAGCAGGTCGGTATTTCTGCCGTCACCATTAATAACAAGAGTTCTTCCAAGAATTTCCGACAATCTGTCGCACTTCTCTTTACTAACCTCTATAAGTCTTACGTGATCAAGAGTGTTCTCAAGCTTTTTGGCAACCATCTCTCCGATTCTTCCCCCTCCGATAATCATGAGTCTCTTGATATCGATATTGTCTTTGCCGGAGTATTTCATCACCTCCCTGCTTCCCTCTTTTTTTGATATAACAAATACAAGGTCATTAATTTTAAACCTTGTACTTCCGCGAGGTATAATTGTCTCACCGTCGCGGTTGATAGCAACTGCTCTATAGTGCAGATCACCACCAAGATAGTCGAAGTCGGCAAGAGTCTTGTCAATCAAAGGAGCACCATCTTCAAGTCTGAATACGATTAGCTGAAGTTTCCCTTTGTCAAACTCCATAAACTCGGAAGTTCCGGTCTGTTTGAGAAGGTCCACTATTTCATGAGATGCGATCTTTTCCGGATAGAATATTATATCTATACCCATCTCCGTAAAGAGATATTTATTCTCACTCTTGAGATATTCATCGTTATTGATCCTTGCAGTAACCTTCCCTGCTCCCATCTTCTTTGCAAGCATCGCACTTATAATATTGACATCCTGCTCCTGAGCCGGGCTCACAGCAATGAACAGATCGGAATTGGATACCCCTGCTCTGTTAAGAACCTCAATTGAAGTCGGAGAGCCCCTGAATGTTATTACATCGGCACTCTCCGAAATCCTGTCGAGCCTCTCCTGATCGAGATCAATAACCGTAAGATTGTGGTACTCATTACTGAGCATCTTTGCCAAGTGGCTTCCAACCTCTCCGGCCCCGGCAATAATGATCTTCATTGGAAATTTTATTAATACTCCTCTTCGTTAAAAAAGAAATCCTCTTTGCTAGGATAATCAGGCCAGATATCTTCGATACTGTCATAGATTTCACCGTCATCCTCAAGATCTTCCAGATTTTCTATCACTTCCATAGGCGCTCCGGAACGAACGGCGTAGTCAATAAGCTCATCTTTTGTTGCAGGCCATGGTGCATCTTCGAGCTTTGAAGCTAATTCAAGTGTCCAGTACATATAATTAAGTTGTTAATATTTAGATACTTAAATAAATTAATCAGATTGCGAATATATGAATAATTTTTGTATATGGTACTATTGATGCCAAAAATCATCGGATACACCCGACTTGAAAGCAATGTACCTAGCAAGCACAAACAAATAGTCGGACAATCTGTTCAAATATTTTATGACAATTTCCAGATTCTCTTCATCTATCAGATCGATAGCTGAGCGCTCTGCTCTGCGACAAACTGTTCTGCATATGTGACATATAGAGGATGCTTTTGTTCCACCAGGGATTATAAATGCAGTCTGAAGAGGTAGCTCCTCCTGCATTTTATCTATCTCATTCTCGAGGTATTTAATCTCCTCATCGTTAAACTCCTTTAACGTACCTGTTTGTTTATCACTGGCCAGATGTGCGGCAGCAAGCATCAATGTACTCAGCACCCTGCGGAAATCTGTTCCGTAGGTGTCTCCATTGCATTCACATCTTAACAGAGATATATTTGAAATCAGCTCATCTACGTTTCCATAGGCTTCAACTCTCGGATGGTTCTTCTTAACTCTGTTTCCTCCAACAAGAGATGTTGTTCCCTTGTCCCCGCTCTTTGTATATATCTTCATAATTAAATCAGTTATTCTCTCTGAGAGTATCAGACTCTACTAGTCCGTCTCTTAATCTTACTATTCTTCTGGCATGTTTGGCAATATCCTCTTCGTGTGTAACAATAATCACAGTATTACCCTTTGAATGAATCTCCTCGAAAAGCTTCATAATATCGATTGAGGTTTTGGTATCCAGATTCCCAGTCGGTTCGTCGGCCAATATAATTGAGGGTTTGTTTATAAGTGCTCTGGCCACAGCAACACGCTGTCTTTGCCCTCCCGATAGTTCGTTAGGTTTATGATGCATCCTGTCTCCCAGATCCACACTCATAAGTGCCTCTTTTGCCCGCTGCTCTCTGTTTGCTCTGGTCTCTCCCGCATATATAAGCGGAAGCGCTACATTGTCAATCGCATTGTATCTTGGCAGTAGATTGAAAGACTGGAAAATAAACCCAATCTCCTTGTTTCTCACAACGGCAAGATCATTATCATTCATTTTGCTGACATCTGTCCCGTTAAGGATATAGCTTCCCGATGTTGGGCTGTCGAGGCATCCAAGGATGTTCATCATCGTGGATTTACCCGAACCGGATGGTCCCATTATGGCCACATATTCGTTTCTGTAGATAGTAAGATCTACTCCGTCAAGTGCTCTGACCTCCTGTGTGCCAACTTTGTAGTATTTTTTAATACCCTTGATTTTAATGATCTCTTCCATATATGAATTGTTGAAAGTAAATAGGATATACAAATCTAATAAATAAAAAGATTCGAAACCTTTTTTGTTGTACTGTAAATCTCAGAAGCTTTATTGTAGAGAGCTTCAACAGCCCTCACTCCCAACTCCCCGATATCTTTGGAGTAATCGTTAACATAAAGGGAGATATGACTCCTCTGCACTTCGGGATCCATCTCCTGAGCATTCTCCTTCACATATGCCGCCGAGGCAGATGGGTTAGCGAATGCATACTCAATACTGCTCCTTAGAATATCATTTAATATTGCAGCATCTTCAATAAGCTCTCTCTTTATTGCTATTCCTCCCAGCGGTATAGGAAGTCCGGTTTTACTCTGCCAGTATTCGCCCATATCGTGTATTAGCTTGAGTCCTCTGCTCCTGTAAGTAAATCGCCCCTCATGAATAAGGAGACCGGCATCAAATGTTCCGCTAAGTACACTCTCTTCTATATCGGAGAAAAGTACAGGAGTTAAATCTGTCAGCTCTGGAAAGGCACTTCTCAATAGTAGTGCCGCAGTAGTGTGCTCTCCGGGAATAGCAATCCTGAAGTTCTTCAAATCATCCTTAGTCGGGGTGTAATCCTTCGCATGAACAAGGAGTGGCCCGTTATTGAATCCTAAAGCACTTCCGCTTCTCAGCATAACATATTTGTCGCATAGCCCAAAGTACGCACTGTAGCTCATCTTGCAGATGTCGTAAGCACCCATGGCAGCTGCAGTATTAAGCTCCTCAACATCGGTAAGAGTCACATCAAACTTATATCCGTGAGTATCGACAAGCCCGTGCACCATAGCGTGAAAGGCAAAGGTGTCATTCGGACAGGGCGAGAAAGCCAGAGATAACTCTTTACTCTTCATCGGCAACTCCTTTTAACAGCAGAGAGCATGTCTCTTTAAGGGTTTTGAGCGCCAATGGTATATCCCATTTTGCCCTATCTCTCTCCCCAACCTCATTCGATACCGAACGAATTTCGATAACCGGAACCTGTTCGAGAAGACATACATAGTAAAATGCTGCCCCCTCCATACTCTCAATCTGAGGTGAAAAATCGGTTACAAGACGCTCCCTCTTTTCGGGAAATCCACTGACTGTTTGAACCGTAACTGCAGTTGCATATCTGATCGACTCCAAAGCAGACTCTGTTGCAGCTCCGAGTTTTGGAGCTATCAATGAACCACCTCTGTATGGAATTGTGTCTGCGTCCAGAATTTTATAATCAAACAGTGTCTGGAATCCTCCAAATGTTTCAAACCCAAGGTCTCCAAAATACTCTTTCTCAATTCTTGCAACAGAACCAATGGGAAAATCCGCCGAAAAACTTCCTGCAATACCGATATTAACCGCCAGATCAAATTTCTCGGGCTCCGAGCAGAGTATCTTGGTAAGTCTGTAACTAGTACTGGTGGTTCCTATTCCTGTGAGGAAAAAGGTTATGTTAAGCCTCTCCTGAATGCTCTTATCCAATGAGTTGAATGCCTGTTTTGCACAAATAAGCTCCTCCTCCTCTGCCGCTCCAATTAAAACTCTTTTCATTGAGATACAATTTTTTGTAATTTTGCCACGAAATTAGTCAATATTATGGCATATACAAAAATAGAACAATACGATGAAGAGACCACACAGGCTCTTGCACATCACTATAAAGAGATTCTTAAATTAATAGGCGAAGATCCCGAAAGAGAGGGGATTATAAAGACGCCTGTAAGGGTAGCCCGCTCTATACAGTTTCTGACACAAGGGTATGAGGCCGATCCCGCTGCCATACTCAACTCTGCAAAATTCAAAGAGGAGTATCAGCAGATAGTTCTGGTTAAGGACATTGAGCTATACTCACTTTGTGAACACCATATGCTCCCATTTTACGGAAAGGCCCACGTTGCATACATACCAAACGGTTATATTACAGGATTGAGTAAGATAGCCCGGGTAGTGGAGGCTTTTGCCAGAAGACTTCAGGTTCAGGAGAGGCTTACAGTGCAGATACGGGACTGTATCCAGGATACACTCAATCCTCTGGGGGTTGCTGTTGTGATTGAGGCTTCACACATGTGCATGCAAATAAGGGGGGTTCAAAAGCAGAACTCGGTAACTACAACATCTGCCTTTACCGGAGCATTTTTAAAGGATATAAGGACAAGAGAGGAGTTTATGCATTTGATTGGTGTGAATCTCCACCGCTCCTCCTTCTGACCTCCAGTGTAAAATCGAACTGAAGACCGCCGCCCTCTCTGTTGGTGGCAGATATTTTACCGTTATGTTGAATTACGGTGTGTTTAACAATTGCCAGACCCAGCCCGGAGCCGCCCCGTTTCCGGTTTCTCCCCTCATCGACTCTGTAGAATCGCTCGAATATTCTTGACAGGTGTTTCTCGGAAACACCTACTCCAGTATCATAAAATGTGAAGAATGCAGTTACTCCGTCGTCACATCTGCCCGAAAGATGGATGCGAATATTCTCTCCTCCGTGCTCTATCGAATTGTCTATAAGGTTTTTGAAAAGAGCATACAGAAGGAATGGGTTTGTGTCAATATGGAGTGATTCGTCAATATCCTCGGAGAAGGTAATATTCTTGGATGCAAGTTTTATTGAGAGATCACTCTCTATCTCCCTCACATATCTCTTTACATTAATTGTTTCAAATTCCATCTTCTCACCAGTCTCCTCAATATTGTTAAGTACCGAAATGTCTGCAATAATTGAAGATAGCCTGACACACTGATTAAAAGCTCTTTCAAGAAAGAATTTTCTGGTTTCAGGATCGATGTCGGGCTGCTGGATCAAGGTCTCAAGATACCCTCTGATACTGGTTACAGGAGTCTTAAGCTCGTGAGCAATGTTATGAGTGAGCTCCTGCTTGTATTTATCGGAGTTCTTGAGATGCACAAAGGTGTTCATTATATCCTCGCCTAACTCTCCGAATTTGTTTTTTGGGAAGTTGATCTCCTCAAAATCCGATTTGCCGCTATGTATCATTCTTACGAACTGCCTGAGTACTTTGTATATTGACTCAGTTCTGTAGGCAAGTATAATGGCAAGCAGTGTGACGGCGATCAGCAGAACATAGCTGAGGAACAGGTAACGATACAGGTAGATATTACCCAGAGCTCCGGTCTTAAAAATCTCCAGAGTGAGAACTGATAAAAGCAGCAGGGCGAGAAAAATGAAGCCCCTGTATAACTGTTTAGTTAATTTCATCTTGTTCGAAGCAGTAACCGTAGCCGAATTTATTGGTGATATATTTACCGTAAATATCCAGCTTTTTACGGAGTCTTGCAATGTGTACATCCACTGTCCGGTCCAGAACATAGGCCTCTTTTCTCCATACCAGATCGAATATTTCTGACCTTGTGAGCACCTTGTTCGGCTTGCTTGCCAAAGCATAGAGTATCTCGAACTCCTTTTTTGTGAGTTTGAGATTCTCTTTATCTATGAATGCCGATTTTGTGTGGTTATTGATAATGAGAGTTGCGATAGTGATTATCTGCCCGCTCTGCTCCTCGACAGGATTGCTTTTAGATTCGCTCTCCCTTTTAAGGTTCTCAATCTCCTTCTCAAGACGATCCTTACTTCGGTAGAGTACCGCGCCGACTCTCGCCAGAACCTCTTTCACAGAGAATGGCTTGGTAATATAGTCGTCGGCGCCGAGCCTGAAACCACTGAGCTTATCAAGCTCGGAATCGCGAGCTGTGATAAAGATAATAGGTACGTCGTTGTTGTAGTCTTTACGGATTAGTTCGGCAAATTTGAACCCGGAGATCCCGGTCATCATAACATCGAGCAGAAGAAGATCGTATCGGTTCTTAAGCTTAACGAAAGCCTCTTCTGCGGAGTAGGCAACATCAACCTGATATCCTGCGCTCTTCAGGTTAAAACTGAGGATTTCACAAAGATCCTCCTCGTCGTCAACTACCAGAATTTTTTTCATAGTGCAAATTTAAGCAGATTTATTCTCCTGCAAAATTGCCAAACAAGCACTCACTATTCTTAACACCTTCTTAATCCTTTTTTTGCAAATTCTTAACCTCCTCTTATTACCCCCTTAACATCCCCGGAATACTTTTGTGCAGTAATTAAAATCTTAACAAACCAAATGAGAATGAAACGGAATCTATTTTCTATTATTTTGATTATAAGCACCATATTTTCATATGAGCAGATATCTGCACAGGATAGAGGTCAGCTCAGAGGGGTGGTAACCGATAGAGTAAGCGGAGACCCTGTGGCCGGAGCTGCAGTTGTAGTCGTGCCCTTAATGAAGGGTGGTGTTACCGATTCGGAGGGGAACTACTCAATCGATAATCTCCCCACAGGAAATTACCGGTTAAAAATATCTGCAATTTCATACAAAAGCTTAGAGATTTCCGATCTGATAATAAAAAGGGGTATCAATACCTTTAATATAATTACAGAGGAGGATGTCAGTCTGCTTAACGAAATTGTGGTGACTTCGGTAAAGAGAATGAATTCCGAACTTGCTGTGATACAGGCGACAAGACGGGCAGATGCGGTAGTCAGCGGAATCTCGGGCAAAACTATAACAAAGGCACAGGATCGCAGCGCCGCTGAGGTTGTAAAGCGTATCCCGGGCGTTTCTCTCATAAGTGACCGCTACATAATGGTAAGAGGCCTGGCGAGCAGATACAACAATGTGTGGGTTAACAATTCAGCCGTTCCCGGAACAGAGAGTGACTCCCGGGCATTCTCTTTTGATATGATCCCGGGTTCGCAAATTGAGAGCATACTGATAGTAAAATCACCCACACCTGAGTTACCATCGGACTTTTCGGGTGGTTTTGTAAGGATTTTTACCAAAAGTATGCCCGAAGAGAGTGAGACAAGTATCAGTTACGGAATGAACATAAACAGTGAAACCCATTTCCTTGACCACTTCTACAACACCTCCTCTGCCACAGATTTTCTTGGATTTGACAGTGGTGTACGATCATTAAGTTCATTCATAGGGAAGAGTCTCGATAACAGTAATTCCAAGCTGGTTTCCAAAGCCACAATGGAGGGATTCCGGAACGATTGGAGTGTAAAGAGGGATCGCCCACTTCCCGATCAGAGATTCAATATCATGATCAGTCGCTCCGGCAGACTCGATAATGGTGCACAGTTGGCCCTTATATCTGCCTTGAACTACTCGTATAGTTTTCAGACCAACGAAGATATGATGAACTCCAGATACGGAGTATATAATAATGTAGCCGATCAGCCTGAGTTTATTTACAAATATACCGATAATCAATACTCTATAGATGCTAAACTGGGAGGGATGTTGAACTTAACATATCTGAAGGGGAGCAATAAATTTGAGTTCAGAAATATTTTTAATCAGATCGGCAAGAACCGATATACATATAGAACAGGTTGGCAGAATCTAAGCCAGAAATATGAACAGGAGAAATCGGAATATCTGTATAACTCAAGAACTACATATACCGGACAGTTTGCAGGTTCTCACTCTCTCGGAGCAGTTCAGTTGGACTGGGGTTTAGGATACTCATATGCGGCGATGAATCAGCCAGACAGGAGGATCATCAACAGAGAGCAGAATCAGATAGTCGGAGATGAGCATTATGGCGATATGGCTATCGATCAGAATGAGATAACAAGGGATTTTGTTGAGCTGAGTGAGCACGCAATAACACCATCCCTGGATATTAAATTTCCTCTCTCACTTCCCTTCTGTGCATCTTCGGAGATGAGAGCCGGATTGTACGGAGAGTATCGATACAGGGATTACGGATATAGGGAGTTTTTTTACAGGTACAATCAGAATAATCTTTCACAGGAATTTATATACGGCGATGTCGTAAATGAGATACTCTCTTCCCAAAACTATGGTGCAGATAAACTATATATATACGAAGATACCGATAACAGGGACAGTTATAAAGCATCAAATATGCTCGGAGCTGCCTACCTGTCATGGAAACTTCCGCTCGGAAAATTCAATCTGGTAGCAGGAGTGAGAGGAGAGGCTGTAAATATGATGATTAGGAGTTATACTTCAATCTACAATTTTAACACGAAGGATAAAAACTACTCAACTTTTGATCTCTTCCCCTCATTAAATGCAAGTTACAATATCAACTCGTCGAATATTGTGAGATTTGCATTTGGATCTTCGGTAAACAGGCAGGAATTCAGGGAGTTATCCCCATCGGTATTCTACGATTTCACACTATTCTCCGATGTAAAAGGTAATCCCGATCTTAAAAATGCCAAAATCTACAATTTTGATCTCAGATATGAATTCTATCCCTCAAATGAAGAGTATGTCACATTTGCGCTATTCTATAAACATTTTATAAATCCGATCGAGCAGACATATATTGACGCAGGTGGCTCCTATACATACACTTTTGAAAATGCACAAAGCGCACGAAATGCAGGGATTGAGGCAGATATCCGTAAAAATTTATCGTTTGTGGGACTTAAAAACTTCACACTTGGTGTTAATGCCGCTTTGATCTACTCTCGTGTGAATTTCGATGAAGAGAGTACCCTGGAGAGAGACAGAGCCATGCAGGGGCAGTCCCCCTATCTTATAAACACATCGCTCTTCTATGACAACACCAGAAAAGGGCTCTCTCTCGGAGTACTATATAATAGGATTGGCGAAAGGCTTGTCGGAATTGGTCGTGTAGATACAAGTTCCGGATCTAGTATAAATAACGACGTTCCTGATACTTATGAGCTTCCGAGAGATGTAATTGACTTGGTTGCCAGTAAGAGGCTGGGAGGCAGAGTGGAGATTAAGCTCAGTATAAAAGATCTGCTCAACAGCAAAACTATGTTCAAGCAATATCCGAGGTTTGTCGACAGTGACGGTAAAATTCAGGAGCGCTCTCAGATAAGCAGAAGCTTCCGGCAGGGTGCAAATATATATTTAGGATTTCAGTACACTTTTTAATTAACCAATTAACAATATATTATGAAAAAGGGAATTAAATTTCTACTATTTGCTGCAATTGCATCAATATCTCTACTATCTGCCCTCTCCTGTTCAAAGGAGGATAAGGTTACTCTCGATGAAGAGATTATTTTTAACGGAAATGAGATTGGAAACGGCGATCAGGAGTTTGAAATCAAAGGCGATCACACTATTTCGAAAGGTACCTATCTGCTCAAGGGATGGGTTTATGTGACAAGCGGATCGACGCTGACTATTGAGGCGGGTACGGTAATCAGAGGCGATAAGGCTACTAAGGCGGCTCTTATTGTTGAGAGGGGAGGCAAAATAATTGCCAGAGGAACATCTTCAAGGCCGATTGTATTTACCTCCAATCAGGCTGCAGGTTCTCGTAAACCGGGTGACTGGGGAGGTTTGATTATCTGCGGGAAGGCTGTTAATAATAAGGGAGAGATGATAATAGAAGGTGGTCCAAGATCGATGCACGGCGGTTCCGATAATGGCGACAACTCAGGGATTCTCTCATATGTCCGTATTGAATTTGCCGGATACCCGTTTGCTACCGATCAGGAGATAAATGGACTCACCCTGGGCTCTGTGGGGAGCGGTACCCAAATCGATCACATACAGGTCTCATACTCCAATGATGACTCATTCGAGTTTTTCGGGGGTGCGGTCAATTGTAAATATATTATTGCCTATAAGGGGTGGGACGATGACTTCGACACAGATAACGGTTATAGTGGTAAGCTCCAGTTCGGGCTGGGGGTGAGGGATCCGAGAATTGCCGATGTCTCACGTTCACACGGTTTTGAATCGGATAATGAGGCAAATGGAACGGCGCTGACTCCTATTACAAGACCTATATTCAGCAACTTTACTCTCATAGGACCACTGGGGCAGGATAACTCTTTTGTTAATACATCGTCCTATATTAACGGAGGTGATCTCTACCCGAATAACGGTTCTAAACTTGGTAATTTTCAGGCAGCAATGCTTATACGAAGAAGCTCTAATCTTAACTGCTACAATTCAGTAGCTGCGGGATACCCGGTAGGCGTAATGATCTGCAACGATAAAGGGTCACAGACACAGTCATATGCCACCTCGGGGGCTCTCAATCTAAAGAGGCTATACCTCGCAGGTTCTACAATAACAGGAAGCGATAAGGATAACAGTTTTGTGGATGCTTATTCGTCAGACGCAACAACTGTTGTTACAGCCCAGGAGTCATTCTCATCTGCATATTTTAAAACAGCTGCTAACTCAAATGTTATATATTCGGGGATTTCCTCTCTGGGTATTGTTCAGCCAAATCCTCTTCTCTCATCTCCCAATTACGCTCCTTCGGAGGGGAGTGTTCTTAAAAACAGAGGTTCTATCTTTACCGAGGCTCTCCTTAACGATATATTCTTTGATAAGGTTGACTATATCGGGGCTTTTCGCTCCTCTGCTTCGGCTGATAACTGGATGATTGGCTGGACGAATTTTGATCCGCAGAATAGTGTCTACTAGGGTTTGATTATGGTGCGCTCGAGAGGCGATTTGAAAAGGCTGTTTCGGTCTTGCTTTACTGAGTAAAATTCTAACTCGGCCTTTGGCCTCAGACAGACGAATTTTACTAACGTTCAGCTTCGGCCTCAACGCTTCGCCTTTTCAGAAGCCTCTCTTCGCTGCACATAATCTGCATATAGAGTAAATTGGTGGGTCTTCAATATTAGGAGATCCACTTCTGTTTTATATCGATTATGGTGCGCTCGAGAGGCGATTTGAAAAGGCTGTTTCGGCCTCGCCTTACTATTTGATTTCGTCGGGGTTAAAGGAGTATCCGAATCCCGACTTATTAATTATACAATTGCCGTATTTGAGGAGCTTTTTGCGAAGCCGGGCAATATGAACATCGACTGTGCGGTCAATTACAAACGCCTCGTTTTTCCAGACATTTTCTAGAATTATCTGCCGCGGAAATACCTTTTTGGGTTCAGCAGTAAGCATATACAGGATTTCGAACTCCTTCTTTGTCATAGTTATCGGCTCCTTGTCAATGGTGGCCGTCTTAGTATCGTAGTCAACCTGAAGTCCGGCTATTTTGACCAGTCTGGCAACCTTCTCCTCTTTTCTCTTCCGCTCCTTATCTTTGATCAGTTTTTGAACTTCCGGTTCAGATTCCGATAATTTGAACTTTTCGGTTCTGTGAATGACAGCCCTTACCCTTGCTATTACCTCCTTTACCGAGAATGGTTTGGTGATGTAATCATCTGCTCCCAGCCCAAAACCGGTAAGTTTGTCCTTTTCGGAGTCCTTAGATGTAATGAAAATAATAGGTACATTAATCCCATAGTCATCACGAATGAGTTCCGCAAACTTGAACCCCGTGATACCATCCATCATAACATCAAGCAAAATAAGATCGTAAAAGTTCTTGAGCTTGGAAAAGGCATCCTCGGCTGAATATGCTATATCAACCTGGTAATTTGCACTCTTGAGATTGTATCTCAGAATTTCGCATAGTACCTCTTCATCGTCAACTACAAGTATCTTTTTCATAGTACAAAAATAAAAAAAAGTAATTAGGAAATATCTATAATCCTAACTCTTTTGCCTTTGCAATCATAAGCTCCCTTGCTTCTTCAAAATTGTTTCCTATTACCCCATCAAGGATTGCATTCTTTATATACTCCTTAATTTCACCAACAACTCTACTCGGGGGAATATTGAAATACTCCATTACAAACTCACCGGTTATGGGATTTTTGAAATTTCTAACAGCATCCTTCTCTTCAACCTCAAGAAGCTTTCTTCGAACAAGTGCAAAATTGCTCTTGTGCCTGTTCACCTTATACTCATTAGCCGAGGTAATATCTGCCTCACAGAGAGTCATTAAATCGTCTATATCATCACCGGCATCGAAAAGCAGCCTTCTTATTGCTGAATCGGTTACCTCCTCCTGTACCAGAGCGATCGGACGCAGATGGAGTAAAACCAGCTTTTGGACATATTTCATCTTTTCATTCAGAGGCAGTTTAAGCTCTCCGAATATTTTGGGAACCATCTTTGAACCAACGAACTCATGTCCGTGAAATGTCCATCCCACCTCCGGATCATAACTCTTGGTCACCGGCTTGCCTATATCATGGAAAATCGCAGCCCATCTAAGCCAGAGATTGTCCGACACCGAAGCGATGTTGTCCAGTACTTGAAGAGTGTGACTGAAATTATCCTTATGCATTTTCCCTTCAACACTCTCGACGCCCTTTAGTTTAGAGAGCGATGGAATAATTAACTCCAAAAGGCCAGTATTGTCGAGCAGATAAAATCCTATTGATGGTTTTGGTGAAGATACTATTTTGTTGAGCTCGTCGGCAATTCTCTCTCCGGAGAGTATTGAGAGACGGTTCCTGTTTCTCTTTATCGATTCCAGTGATTCGGGAACGATTGAAAACGAAAGTTGCGTTGCAAACCTGACTGCCCGTATCATTCTCAGAGGATCGTCGCTGTATGTTGTATCGGGATTCAGTGGAGTCCGGATAATTCCGGCCTTAAGATCATCAACTCCGTTAAAGGGATCGACAAGTTCTCCGAAGTTCTCCTTTTGCAGACTCAGGGCGAGTGCATTGATAGTGAAATCTCTTCTTAGCTGGTCATCCTCAAGAGTACCATCCTCCACTATCGGTTTACGGGAATTGCTTCTGTACGACTCTCTTCGCGCCCCGACGAATTCGACCTCAATATCGCGGTATCGCAACATTGCGGTACCGAAGTTTTTAAACACAGAGAGATTTACCCTCAATCTTGAGGCAACCCTCTCGGCAAGAGCAATACCACTCCCTTCAACTACAATATCGATATCTTTGCTTTTACGCCCAAGAAGAGAGTCCCTCACAAATCCCCCTATCACAAATGCCCTTGTTCCAAGCTCGGATGCCTCTTCGGATACAATTTCAAAAATTTTATTTTTCAAGCAATTCATTGTAGTTTGGAATCTTGTTCAAAAATACCATTTTTCCGTTAATACCATCAAAAGTTGCACAGTAAGTCACCGATCCGTTGGTTAATAACAGATATTTGACATTAAGTCTGTAATTATAAGTGAATATCTGTGAAAATACATCCTCTCCGATTTTAACACCGGGAGCTTTGCATTCTGCTACCATAAGAGGTTCGCCGGAGGCAGAGAAAATCACCAGGTCGGAGCGATATTTATTACCATTTATATCAAATGAGTATTCACACATCATAAGTTCAACAGGAACCCCGCATTTTTTGTTCAAATGCAGTATAAGCTTTTGCCGGACCATCTCTTCGGGAGTGGCAGCAACCCATTTTTTTCTTACTGGATCAAGAATCTGTCCTGGGGTCTCTTTCATAAGCAGCGCAAAGATACAAAATTTGCTCTTGTTACACTTTTTGCATAATTTAGCCACAACTATATGGCAAAACAATCAACAAAAGAGAGAAGTGCCGGATACTCTGAAATTCTGGCAGATATCAAATCGGGAAACTACTCAACCTACTATTTGCTAATGGGAGAGGAGCCCTGGTATTCAGACAACATTGCGGCAGAAATTACTGCAAATGCTTTAACCGAAGATGAGAAAGGGTTTAACTACCACCTTTTTTATGGAGGTGACTGCAACGATGTAACCGTTGTTGAGGCTTCGCGCAGATTCCCGATGATGGCATCAAGACAACTTGTAGTACTAAAAGAGGCTCAGCTTTTAAAGAACCTTGATGCATTTGCCGCATATTTTTCTCAACCTATGCCAAGTACAATTCTGTTGATTGTATTTACCGGGAAAAGTGCCGATAAGAGAGGTTCGTTTTACAAAAGCGCTCTCGCCGGTAACGGAGTTGTTTTCGAATCGGTTGCACTCAAAGATAATCAGATACCCACATGGATTGAAAACTTTGCCAGGAGTGAGGGGTACAATACCGATCCTCAGGCGTCGATGCTGCTTGCAGAATTTTGCGGGCCGGATCTAAGAAAACTATCTACCGAACTACATAAGTTATTTAACGCAACCGGGGCAGATTCAAAACTTATTACTGCCGAACTTGTAGAGCAGAATACAGGCGTAAGCAGAGAGTATAACGCATTTGAGCTGGGACGAGCTATAACAAACGGCAACTCTGCACAGGCATTTAAAATTGTTATGCATTTTGGAACAAATCCCAGGCTCTATCCCCTTCAATTAACTCTTGGCTCACTCTTCTATCACTTCTCAAGGTTGCTTAAATACCACTCGGTAGATCAGTCTTTAAGAGGTAACACAGGGGCGATGGCATCGGCACTCGGTCTAAATCCATACTTTTTAAGGGATATCGAAACAGGAGCGAGAAGATATAATCTTCGCAGGACGATGGAGGCTGTCGCATTAATCAGAAAGTGCGATTCGATGAGTAAAAGTAACGAGAGAGGAGAGGCCTCCGACAGCGACCTCTTAAGAGAGCTGGTTTCCAGACTGATTTACTCCCCTACAACACGCTGAACCCTTGCAGAAACGGATGTATATATTTCATATGAAATAGTACCCCTTATTGCTGCCAGATCACCGGCGGTAGGCTTCTCTCCGAATATTGTCACCAGGTCTCCGGCCTTCACATCAATACCTGTAACATCCAGCATGAACATATCCATACAGATGTTTCCGATAGTGGGAGCCAGTTGCCCGTTTATCATAAATTTTGCATTACCTCTGCTGAAATGTCTGTCAATCCCATCGGCATATCCAAGCGGAATTGTTGCAATTTTTCTGGAGCTACCCCCAAGCTCACCCCTGCGGCCATATCCTACAGTTCCCTCATCCACCGTTTTTACCTGCACGACCGGAGCCACCAGCGAAGCGGCAGGTTTAAGTTTGCTCTCGTCTACATAACTGGTTCCATAAAGACCTACACCTAGCCTTACCATATCGAACTGATATTGCGTAAAACGCTCAATTCCCGATGAATTTAGTATATGTTTTATAGGTTTATATCCTAACAAGGTTGTTACGAGATTATAATTTTTTTCAAAATATTTTATCTGACTCAACGTGAATTCATCGTGTCTGTTCTCGTCGGCAGCTGCTAAATGGGAAAATACAGATTTAACGACTATATTCCTGTTTTCATTTAAAAATCTTGCCAATTCGGGGATTATTTCGTAACTACAACCAACGCGATGCATTCCACTGTCAATCTTAATATGTATAGGATAACTCTTTTTACCTGATAATTTAAGAGTTTCGGCAAAGAATTTCAGGGACTCCAGGTCGGTGATGCTTGGCTCAAGATCGTGATTTACAATATCTTCGAAGTTGTTGTAGCCTGGAGTGAGAACGAGTATCGGGAGACGAATCCCATTCTGTTTCAATCTTACCCCTTCACAACGGAATGCTACACCAAGATAATCTGCACCGAAATCCTCCAGAAGCCTTGATACTTCTATATCTCCGTGACCATATGCATTTGCCTTGACCAGAGCCAGCAGTTTAACTGACGGAGATAGTTTTGATCTGAAAAAATTGTAATTGTTCAGTAAATTTGAACGACTTATGATAAGTTGAGAATGAGGCATAAAAAAAATATTTCTCACAAAGTTATAAAATGTAAAAAAAAATTATTGCGGTAATGAAATTCTTTCTACATTTGCGCCCGAAATACCAATTAAACCTAAAACATCTTTATAAAATGAAATTAAAATCAATTTTCGCAGCAGCCGCTTTGAGCGTAGCTCTTATCTCTTGTGGTCCTAAAGCTAAACCACTTTCAGAACAACTCGTTGGTCAATGGACAGGTGTTGACTCAGTTCAACTTACTGTAAAAGATTCACTCGGTGTTGATTCAACTACTAATTTCACTCTTCCAATCGAGTTTAACTATTTCGAAGACAGCACATTTACTGCAGTTCTTAAAGTAAATGACAGTACTTCAGTTAGCTTCGGTGGTGTTGCTACAGTAAAAGATTCAAGCGCAACTTTCACTACAAGCGTTGCTTGCGGTACAATGACTTTCGCTGTTGAAGGTACTTTGAGCATTGCTAACGACGTTCTTACAGTTAACTGCAATGGAGTTGCTGAAGGCGCAACAAGAGTAGGAAAAGCTACTTTGACTCGCAAGGTTGAAGAACAAGCAGCTCCAGCTGAACAACCAGCAGCTCAACCTGCTGAACAACCAGCTGACACTACAAAGAAAGCTCAATAAGTTTCTTTAACGTGATTCGAATGCAGCGACAAACCTTATGGTTTGCCGCTTTTTCTTTTTTATAGGGGTTATTTTTTACCCATGGCCTCGTTGAAGCAATGCCTGCAGATTGGCTCATAGCTATCCTTCTCACCAAGAACCACAAGTTTGTCGCTCTTTGTAAGCCTGTGAGAGTGGTTGGCAAGATTTCCGCACCTTACACAAATAGCGTGAACTTTGGTGACAAATTCAGCAACAGAGATGAGCTGAGGCATAGGACCAAAAGGTTTTCCGAGATAGTCCATATCGAGACCGGCAACAATTACTCTGATTCCATTATCTGCCAGCTGCTGGCAAACATCTACAATAGAGGGATCGAAAAACTGTGCCTCGTCTATTCCGACAACATCCACATCCGACGCATACAGCAGAATACTTGAGGCAGAGTCGACAGGTGTTGACCTGATATGATTGGAATCGTGCGATACCACCTCCTCTTCGGAGTATCTCACATCGATTTTGGGTTTAAAGATTTCAACCTTAAGATTTGCAAACTTTGCCCGCTTCAATCTGCGGATAAGCTCTTCTGTTTTACCCGAGAACATCGAACCGCAAATTACCTCGATCCATCCCGCTTTTTTTGCATTTTCTAAAAACATTTTCTCTACTTTTGTAATGCAAATATAATTAAAAGTTGAGCAGGAGATGAACAATAACTTGTCGGAAATCAAAATTCTCATTAAAGGATTGCTTCAGGATATTGAGTCGGTGGAGAGTGCAGAAAATCTTCCTATCTACAAGTGGGAAGATATAATGATTTCACTTGATATTATTCGACATAAGCTGAATACATTCAAAAGCGAACATGACAGATTGCTTTTGAAGGACATAAATAACAGGCTTGAATTTCTTCAGGAGCAGATAGGTAATTTCGAAGCAGATACTGCGCTAAAGGAGGTGCCTGCAATAGGTCTGTTTGCAGAGAGTACGCAAACGGAAGAGATGCCGTTCAATCAGGAGCCGGAGAAGAGAGAAGATCTGGATCCGGAGCAAAATCGAGTAGTAGTGAATAATTTTGAGAAGGTGACGGAGGATGCCACTGTTTCGGAGGAGTTCTCGGAGGATGTAGTAGCGGAGGTGGAAGATGGAGATGAAGTTGAAGTTGAAAGTGATGAACCCTTTATCTCTCCTGTGGTTAGCGGTAAAAGTAGCATTAAGGCGCCTCAGCCCGGAGATCTCTTTGCATCTGCAGCGGATGATGAGCCATTCGAACTATTCTCCGACACGGGTGAAACTCTCCTGGATGTTGCAATAAAATCTACACAGAACTGGAGGAGTGACTATCCGGGACCGAAAATCGGTGATATAAACGACGGAATAACATTTAATGACCGGATACTCTTTTTGAACAAACTCTTTTACGGAGACTCAGACCAGTATAGGTTAAGTATATCAAGACTCAATGAACTCAATAGTTTTGATGAGGCAGTTGAGTATCTGCAGGCAGCATTCCCCGATTGGGATGATCAGTCCGATACAGTTTACCGTTTTTATATGATTGTCAGGAGGAGATTCGATGTCTAAGCTATTTATCGTTCCTACCCCAATCGGAAATCTGGAGGATATCACCCTTAGAGCTTTGAAAGTGCTCTCTTCTGTCGATATTATTCTGGCTGAGGATACGCGTACGAGCTCGGTTCTCCTTAAAAAGTACGATATAAAGGCAAGGTTGGAATCGCATCATAAATTCAATGAACATAAGACAATCGGGTATATTTGCGAAAGAATTGCCGGTGGGGCAAACATAGCTCTGATAAGTGATGCCGGAACACCCGGCATATCCGATCCGGGATTCCTGCTTGTCAGAAAATGCCGAGAGGAGGGGATTGAAGTTGAGACTCTTCCTGGTCCTACCGCATTCGTTCCTGCACTTGTCAACTCCGGATTTCCATGCGACAGGTTCTGTTTCGAAGGATTTCTTCCGATTAAAAAAGGGAGGCAGACAAAACTTAAAATGCTTGCAAGAGAGGAGAGAACCCTTATATTTTACGAATCTCCTTACAGATTGGTGAAGACCCTTCTGCAAATCTCCGAATTTTTTGGAGCCGATCGCCAGGTATCTGTCTCCAGGGAGTTGACAAAAATTCACGAGGAGACCCGCAGGGGTAGTGCTACTGAACTTGCAGCCTGGTATTCGCAAAACGAACCCAAGGGAGAGATTGTAATTGTTGTTGAGGGAGAGGGAAAAGTGAGAGATAGAGAGATCGAAGAGTAAAACAAACCACAATTTTTTAATATTAAATAATCTTTATAACTGGAGGAGAGAGATATGAGAGGGGGAAAAGTTACAAAGTCGCATGCCGGAGGTGTGCTCGTTCTGGTTTTTGTTATTCTTGCAATGCAGATATCGGTATA
>JAFIHK010000094.1 GCA_017848635.1 Bacteroidales bacterium
ACCAACCAGACAGGAATTGTCGGGAAAACACACATTGTTGACTCACTGCTTGCCCTCAAGATCAACATAGTAGCAATTATGTCCCCTGAACACGGCTTCAGAGGCGATGCCGATGCAGGAGAACATGTATCCAGCTCAGTTGACGCAAAAACAGGTATTCCAATCAAATCGCTCTATGAGGGAAATACCGGCAAACCATCTGCCGATCTTATCAAATCCATTGATGTACTCGTTTTTGATCTTCAGGATGTAGGTGTAAGATTCTACACATACCTCACGACTATGGCCAGAATGATGGAGGCTGTTGCAGAAAACGGCAAGAAGATGATTATTCTCGACAGACCTAATCCCATTGGATTCTATGTTGACGGGCCTATTCTCGACATGAAGTATAAATCGGGCGTTGGCTGGCTTCCTATCCCTACTGTTCACGGAATGACACTTGGCGAACTTGCGCAGATGATTAACGGCGAAAAGTGGCTTAAAGACGGCATCCAGTGCGATATTACAGTGGTTAAGTGCAAAAACTACACACATGCTAGCAAATATCAGCTCCCGGTAAAACCATCACCGAATCTGCCCGACATGAGGTCTATCTACCTCTACCCTTCTACCTGCTACTTCGAGGCAACCCCTGTAAGCCTCGGACGCGGTACCGACAAGGCTTTCCAGATGTACGGTCACCCAAATATGAAAGGTTACAGCTACTCATTCACCCCAAGAAGCATCCCCGGAGCCAAGACTCCTCCTCAGCTCAATAAGGAGTGTTTTGGTGTAGATCTCACAAAAGAGCCTTCGATTGATGAAATAAATGCCAAAGGGATCAACCTCTCCTATGTCATTGATGCATATAACAATCTCAACCTCGACGACCACTTCTTCCGTTCGTTCTTCGAACTGCTTACCGGTCGCGATTACGTGAGAAAGATGATTATGCAGGGAAAAAGCGCAGACGAGATCAAGGCAATGTGGGCCGATGATGTCAAGAAATTCAAAGAGCAACGGAAACCATACCTGCTCTACCCGGAAAAATAGAGAACAAACCGCACTTCAAATAGCTCTATAAGAGAGCAATAACTCTGGACCCATCGTTTTGAACAGATATTTTCACCCTGAGAGTCTCAGGAGGAAGTATCTGTTCAATCTTTTCTGGCCACTCCATCAGGCACAGCGAACCCGAATCGAAGTACTCCTCAATTCCTATATCATAAGCCTCCTCCGGCTTGTTGATTCTGTAAAAATCGAAGTGAAAAATCGGCTCCCCGTTTTTTGTCCGATACTCATTCACAATTGTAAAAGTCGGACTGTTAACAATATCGGGGACACCAAGCTCCAGGCAGATATTTTTTATAAAGGTGGTTTTCCCCGCACCCATATCGCCGTAAAAAGCAACTATCCTGCTTTCACCGATCTGTTTGAGAAAAGCAGATGCAGCAGCCGGCAGCTCTTTTATATTTTTTATGCAGATACTCTCCATAGGGCAAACCATATTCAAAATTTCGCCCAAATATATCAATTATTCACGGATAATTCCCGTCTCATTTACCGGCGGTACTTTTCCCTCACACTCTTGACCCGTAACATTCTCTCATCGTAGAGAAACTTCTCAAACCTGGAGAGCATTTTCCTTCCCAGAAGCTTCTCAAGCCTGCTCTCAAAATCGGCCTGAGCCTGGTTTATCGCTATCATATACGGCGAATTTAACTTAATCACGACTCTACCTCCGGTAACTAAGTTAGAATTTTTGTACTCTTCAGATATTATTTTGGTAGAGGCTACGTGATAGTTTAGAATCTCTTCAAGCTTTAAAGATGTACTATCGGAGAGTTTATATTTTTTACAAAATCTCTCCGAATAATCTCTGCTTTTCAGAGAGTCTCCTTTGTAGTTTATCTGAGCATTTAAATCAAAACCGGATAAAACCATAAAAATAAGCAGTGAAATAAAAAAAGTTCTATACATGTCGTAATGATTTGATATATTATTGAATAGTAATTACTCTGTTAAGATCGTGGCTCTTTTTACTTTCCCGAATGAGTAAGAGAATTTGAACGACCACATTAGCCCGGGTAGCTCATTTTCGGAGAACAACCGGTAATCTTCATAAATTTTAAGCGATTTCTCCATTCTGTTTATTTTCTGAACATTAATCGCAGTAAATATATAGCTGAATTTCATATCTTTGGAGTTGCCGCTTAAAATCAACATATTGTTAAACCTGTAATATACCCTCCTGTTTTGAACAGATAGGTTTTCAGCGCTTGAAGGGGATATCCCTCCCGAGAGAGTGAGCGTAGCTCTTCGGAACATTTTATATTTGGTCCTTAATGAAAACATATATTGGTCAAGAGACCTGTGGTCATCATTTCGGTAGCTCGAATTAACATAGGAAATAGAAGAGGATATGTCCAATCTTCTGCTCAACTGGAATCGCTCTGTAAGCCTTACAGCAAAGTCACTCTTGTTTGCGACATTCCCGAAGGTATTTATTGTCACTCCATCGTCAATATATGATACTCTTTCAATGGCATCGGTCGAAGATGAGTATTTAACCGTAAGGCCGGTTGTAAATTTGAATCCCTGTATCATATATAGCGCCGAAGCCGAAATTATCCTTTCCGGTATTAAATCCGGATTCCCTTTATGTATATTTTTTGGATCGGAATCATCGACAAATGAGTATAATTCGTGAATATTCGGATTTCTGATTGTTTTCGAGACTCCTACGGACAAGTTTGACCGGGATGTAGGTATGATCGAATATGAAAATGATGGGATTAGAGCAAATGAGTTATACTTTACCAATGATGATGAGTTATTTGCATATCCTCTATTGTCATAATATTTGAGATCGGCATTGAAATTAAAATTTGATTTTTTATATCTATATGAATAACCACTACCAAAAGTCACAGACTGCTGAGTATTTGATGATTTGTCGGTCTGGCCTGTGATAACCTCATCTATATTATAGAGGTTTTCATATCTTACATTGAAGAGAATTGACCTTCTGTCTTTAACCGGGATATTGAACTGGGACGAAAAATTGTTTTGGTACTGTTTGGTAACTCTCTCCCGTAAAAGATTTGTATTACTGTTATTTACAATATTGAAATTGTAATCGATTCTGAACTCCTTTTCACGAAATCGTCCATCTGCGTATGTGACAGTCCCGTACAAATTCCTTCTCCGAATATTGTTATTTGTACTATAGTTATAGTCCTTTTCCGGTGCAGATTCAAAAATATAGTATGTCTCAGTATTTGAGTCCGAAAACTTTTGATCAAATCCCGCCCCAAGACTAAGATCTCTCTTTTCGGAAAACTTATAAGACGAAAGTAAAGTTAAGCCTGATCCTTTCCCGCTGCTTTTTGATTTGCTGTCGGATTTTATATTGGTCCCCGGCACAATATCTCCCGATTCAGAAATAGAGTCAAT
>JAFIHK010000095.1 GCA_017848635.1 Bacteroidales bacterium
ACCGAATCAGGATCACGATCCCTGTTCAATTTTTTAAGTTTCTGTTCCAAAACTCTTTTCTGTACGCCCCTCCGCAGACCGAGATCTACACTCTTAACAGCTGCTGATATAATTTCGGAATCTACCCCCTTGGTTTTAAGAGCATAAACAACTTTGGATGGCCCCCACCCAGACAATTTAATCTTATCCCTTGCAAATGCCTCTGAATATCTTAAATCATCCACAAATTTATCCTTTTTGAGGATCTCTATTAGCCTGGCGACCTCAATTTCATTTAAGCCCGATTTTACTCCTTTGGCAGATATATCACCGGCACAATACTCCCTGACGGAGCATAGCCTCTTCATCTTAAGCAGTACAATATCGAATTTTCCGCTATCCACAGAGTACTACTTTTTAGTAAATCTTCCGATAAGTCGTACAATCTCACCAACCCAAAGAACAACTGAGGTTCCGGCAATAATAACCAACCAGTCCTTAAATGAGATAGGCACGGTTCTGAATACCTCTCCGCCGAACTGAACGATCAATATCTGCCCAACAACGATAAGCAGCGTTACAAGCAAAAACCCTCTGCTCTGAGAGAGATTTGAGAATGCTCCTCTCTTAGATAGGAAAGTTTTAGCATTGAACATATTCCAGAATTGGAACATCACAAAAATGGTAAAGAACCTTGAGAGATTATATGCAGATATTGTTCCGTCCGATTCCGTAAAGAACCAAAGCAGAGTGAGAAGTGCCGCAACAAATGATATTCCGGTAAAGAGGATTATTCCTCTCATTGCAGGTGTTATGATAAAGTCCTCGTTTTTTCGAGGTGACTCCTTCATGACATCCATACTTGGAGGAAGAGATGCAAGCGCTCCTGCTGCAAATGTGTCCATAATAAGATTTACCCAAAGCATCTGGGTTACAGTAAGAGGAAGTTCATTCCCGAATATTGAACCAAGAAGCACTATTATGAGCGCACTTACATTGATTGTAAGCTGAAATAGCAGAAAACGCTGAATGTTCCTGTATAGTGAGCGCCCCCACATTACAGCAGTAGCTATTGAATTGAACGAGTCATCCAACAGTGTAATATCACTAGCCTCCTTTGCCACCGAGGTTCCAGTTCCCATTGATAGTCCAACGTGAGCATAATTGAGAGCAGGTGCATCGTTGGTTCCATCGCCGGTTACGGCAACAACGGCTCCTCTCTTCTGAAGAAGCCTGACCAGCCTCTGTTTATCGGTAGGCCTTGCTCTGCACATTATTTTAAGCTTAAGGACAAGCTCCATCGCCTCTTCGTCGCTAAGGGCCTCGAAATCGGTACCTGTTATTACCATCTGCTCATCTTCCACAGACTTTATAATACCGATCTGACGACCTATCTCCTTAGCAGTTCCTGGAGTATCTCCAGTAACAATCTTCACATCGATGCCTGCACTCAGGCAACTTGCGACTGCATCGGGCACATCGGGTCTTACAGGATCGGAAATTGCAACAATGCCCATATATGTAAGCCCACTCTTTGAAAGCTCCTCAATACTTCCAGACTCGCCATCCTCAAGATAACGAAAAGCGAAGCCAAGAGTCCTCATCGCTCTGTTTTGATAAGCAAGTAATTGTGCAGTCAAATCCTCAGGCACACTCTTACACTTTCCTGCAACAATTTCGGGAGCACCCTTTACATAGAGTACTCTACGGCCAATTCTTGCTGAATCGGTCAATGTAGCCATATACTTTCTCTCTGTTGAGAATGTGAGTTGGTCTACAATAATAGAACTCTCTCTCTCCGAAATATAGTTTATGCCTTTTGAGTTCAACCATAGAAGGAGCGCCGCCTCTGTTGGATTTCCGAGAGTCTTGATATTGGCAGGATCAGAGTTGTCAAGGAAAGCAGTGGAGTTGAGAGAAATATTTTCAATAATTCTGTAACTCTCTTCATTCTTACCCAGCTCACCACTGTTAGGAGTTATGAATCGAGTGTCGTTGACCCTCATCTGATTTTGAGTAAGTGTCCCGGTTTTATCGGTACAGATAACCGTTGTTGCACCCATCGTTTCGCATGCGTGCATCTTTCTGACCAGATTATTGGATTGAAGCATTCTCCTCATACTAAGAGCGAGGCTGAGAGTAACACTCATCGGAAGCCCCTCAGGAACAGCAACAACAATCAGAGTAACGGCAACCATAAAATATTGTAATATCCTGGTAGCCATATCGAGTGTCAGCCAGGAATCTGCCTGAAGCAATCCTGCAGAGAATCCAACAAAAGTTATCACAGAGAATACCAGAACACCTGCAAAGATCCAGGTAAACCAACCCTTCTCCTTTACAATCTTAGGGATATCTCTACTTATTCCGAATATATTCAGCCCGTCATATAAAACCGGAACCCATATCTTTACACCAGCGATTGCAATAGAGAGCAATCCCATTAGCATCATTAGATATTGGTGAGGCAGATAATTAACCTCCCCTCTTATTATATCCTTGACAAATAGAGCAAAGAATGTGAATATCGCCAAAACAAATCCTATTACACCTATAACCTTTGCCAGACCATCAAGTTGCTTGTTCAGAGGGGTCTCCTCTCCGCTGGACTCGGATGATTTTTCGGCCACTTTACCGAACTCAGTTGAGTCACCTACTGCAAATACCCTTGCGATACAGTGCCCCTCAATTATGGTTGTACCTCTGTATATCTTGTTTGTAGGATATGTGGCATCCTTGTCAAATTCGTCCGGATTTACGCTCTTCTCAATTGATAATTCTCCTGTCAGAGAAGATTCATTAACCATTAGGGATACCGATTCGAGCAGATCGGCATCTGCCGGAATTTCGTCACCTGTATCGAGAATAATAACATCACCAACTACTATATCCCTTCTCGAAACCTCAATAAAAGCCCCGTTACGGATAACCTTGACTTTGGTATCATCATTCACCTGATTGAGAATGTCAAATTTTCTGTTTGCATCGGTTTCGAACCAAAATGATACTCCCGTAGCCAGAAAAATGGCGGCAAAAATACCTATTGTTTCTATGAAATCGTTATGAATAAATGCAATTGCCAACGATATAAAAGCGGCAATCAGCAAAATTCTGATTATCGGATCCTCAAATTTGGCAATAAAGAGTCTCCAGAGAGGTTCTCTCTCAGGCGGGGTAATCATATTCTCGCCAAACTTCTCTCTACTGCTGACCACTTCACTATCTGTCAGCCCTTTATAACTCTCTTTTTGTATCATATTTAATTATATCTATTTATTCGTTTTTCCCCTTTGTACCGCTCAAAAGTCCGCAGGCTGCAAGAATATCCTCTCCTCTTGAAGCCCTCACTGTCGTAACAATACCGGCATCGTTCAGCCTCTTTTTAAACTGTTCTATTTTAACATCCGGCGACGGAGAGAGTTCAAAATCAGGAATTTTATGAAATCTGATAAGATTGATCCTGCACTCCAATCCCCTCAGCAATCTTGTTAAAGCATCTGCCTCTCGTTTAGAATCGTTCCAATTATCAAACATTATATACTCAAAACTCACTCTCCTCTGACCTGTAAAATCATATTGACGGATCAATTCTACAACCTCCTCTATGGGATAGGCCTTCTGCATTGGCATTAGCTCTCTTCTTGCCGAATCGTATGGATTATGCAGACTTACTGCAAGATGGGCCTTGCTCTCGTCGAGAAATCGTCTCAAAGTGGGAATTACCCCTATAGTCGAAACTGTTACTCTTTTCGGACTCCACCCGAATCCCCAGGGAGCGGTAAGAATCTCGATGCTCTTCATAACCTCATTAAAATTATCCAGCGGTTCTCCCATCCCCATAAATACCGCATTGGTGAGAGAGTTGCTCTCCTCTATCCCGGTAAATTGGGAGATGATCTCCCCTGCCGTAAGATTACCCCGGAACCCCATTCTTGCCGTCATACAGAATTTGCATCCCATCTTACAGCCGGCTTGTGAGCTAACACAGAGCGTTGCCCTATCCTCATCCGGAATCATCACGCTCTCAATATACTCCCCGGTAAGTGAGGGAAAAAGATATTTTTTTGTACCGTCAGATGATGTTTGTATTGTTACAGGAGTATACCCTCCAACCTCAGCTATTTCGCTAATTTGATCCCTTGCGCTCTTTGAGAGATTGGTCATAAGTGCAGGATCGGATACCCTTTTGACATAGAGCCATTGAGCTATCTGCTTAGATGTAAATGACGGCAAACCAAGACTTTGCACAAGCCCTGAAAGTTCGTCAAGGGTCATTCCTAGAAGCCACTTTTTCATTCTGCAAATGTAGGTAAATTTGAAATGATTTCGTATTTTTGCGAGAACTTAAAATTATAACATTATGGCTAAAGAAAGTGGAGAAGTAAAAAAAGGTGCCGAGATCAGTCCCGAGAAACTGAAGGCTTTGCAGGCAACACTTGACAAACTGGAGAAGGATTACGGGAAGGGCACTGTGATGAAGTTGGGCGATGAGCCAAAATGGGAGGTATCAACTATACCTTCGGGATCTGTAGCACTGGACCACGCACTTGGAATAGGCGGATATCCGCGCGGCAGGGTTGTGGAGATCTACGGTCCTGAATCGAGTGGTAAGACTACTCTTGCAATACACGCAATTGCCGAAGCTCAAAAAACCGGCGGTATTGCTGCAATTATAGATGCTGAGCACGCTTTCGACCGCACTTATGCTAAGAAACTTGGAGTCAATGTAGATACACTTCTTATCTCACAGCCCGATAACGGAGAGCAGGCACTTGAGATTGCAGACAGTCTCATTCGTTCCGGAGCAATCGATATTATAGTAATTGACTCAGTAGCCGCTCTTACTCCAAAGGCGGAGATTGAGGGAGAGATGGGCGATTCGAAGATGGGTCTCCAAGCCAGGCTTATGAGCCAGGCATTAAGAAAGCTTACTGCCAACATCTCAAAAACAAACACTTGCTGCATCTTCATAAATCAGTTACGCGACAAAATAGGT
>JAFIHK010000096.1 GCA_017848635.1 Bacteroidales bacterium
AAGACATATCTTCAATAAGAGCATCTACATTAATGATTGACGGTATAACTCCATTAACAGTTAGCGTGACCCCAGATATCGGCCTAAGAAGGCGAATCTGCGTGCCGGGAGGCTTAACGAACCACCCAGTCTCTCCAATTACCTCATCAACCGAAAAGGCAATCTTTCTCTTTCCGGACTTGTGCATCAAAATCTGAATAAGAGAGCTAGCCGGGTTACTCTTTGGCAGTCCGGAGCTGCCAAGAGCGTCAGTCAGCCTGTAAAGTCCTACAGGTGAGCCTTCAATAAAGAAGACCCTTTTAGGCCCATAGCTCTTTATATCCCCGCCTTTAATAGCGATGGTCCTTTCAAGTGAGAATGATGGGATAATAAATGATTTGTCGCAACATCTTACAACTATACCTCTGAAAGTAGCTATGGTTTGAGGAACGGAAATTTTGAATGTAGTTCCTGCCCCCGGAAGAGAGTCAACGGATATCTCTCCACCCAGTGCAGAGACCTTTTCAGCAACAATGGCCATTCCCAATCCTCTGCCGCTTAACTCTGTTATTATTTCACTTGAACTCACTCCGGAAGCGAAAATGAGTTGAATAATCTCCTTATCTGATAGCGAATCTGCGCTACTTTTATCTATAATCCCGTTTTTAATTGCCGATTGGAGGACCTTTGCAATCTCAATCCCACGTCCGTCATCGGAGATTTCAATATTGATCCTGGTGTCGGCCGCGTAAATTACAGAAATTGAAATTTTACCGGCAGGACTCTTCCCTGTGGCAACTCTCTCATGAGGTTTCTCTATTCCATGGTCGGCACAATTTCTAATAATATGATTCAAAGGATCTTTCAGCTCTTCCAGAATCCGCTTATCAATTTGAATATCATCGCCGGAGAGCGTAAGATTGATCTCCTTATTGCTGCTCTTCGCAAGCTCTCTTACACTTCTTGGGAAGATAGAGAAAAGGTTGGAGAACGGAAGTAATAGCGTGCTCTTTACCTCATGAATCAAATCGTCGGTAATACGTGCAGATATCTTAATAAATCTTGAAAGATCTTCTGCCACCTCCTCCAGTCTGGAATCTCTGATTCGTTCATTAATTGAAGATATCTCCCTGAAGTAGTACTCAAGAGTGGTTTTAACAGAAATAAGGTCTTCACTTTTAGTTAGCAACTTTGAGAGTTTAGCCGTGGTTACCCTTACAGTCTCCTGCGATTTATCACCTGATGAGTTAGTGCTGACCTCATCGATAACTGCTACCGGTGCAGATAGACTCTCCGGATTTTTTGTTTTATGTCCATCCTTTTTTGAGATCCCGTTAATAATAAACTCTAAACCCTTCTCAACTTGAACATAATCGGGCGATTTTATCTCCTTTCCGGATGAGTCTATCTTCCCGAGCATAAAACGCAGAGCTTTTAGAGACATATATAACACATCGAAAATGTCTTTCGAAAGAGTCGTTTCTCCCTTTTTTACGGAACTGAGTATTGTTTCGGCACTCATACAGAGCTTCTCCATCGAATTGAGACCTACAGCTCTGGAGGCACCCTTCATAGAGTGCATCTCTCTGTATATTCTCTCAATGACCGATGCGTCCGGCTGGGCTAGTACACCATTCTCAAGAATAAAAAGACCATCCTCAATTGAGGAGATATGTTCCGATGCCTCTATCTTGAAATCGGAGAGCAGATCCCTTAAAAACTCTTCATGAGTTGTACTCATTTTCTACAAGTTATGTTTTAAAATTACGCTCTGAAGATTTTTCCCAAGATGGTGTATGTTTTGAACAGCCTCCTGGGTCAATTTAATACCGTCTGAATTCTGTTCACTGGCCTTCTTGATGTTCTCCATTGCAGGAACGATTTGATCCATACCTGCCATTTGCTGTCTGGTCGATGAGGAGATCTGAATTGCGGCCTCTGCAGCCTCCTCTACATTCTCTGCAAGAATGTCGATTACCTCTCCGCTCTGGTGAACAAGTGCCATCCCGGCATCAACTGTATGAGCACCCTGCTCTGTTACCCCAACGGCAAGATTTGCCGATTTGTTAACCTCGTTGATAATCTCCTTTACCTGAATTGTGGCGCGTTTTGACTGGTCGGCAAGATTCCTAATCTCCTGCGCAAGGATGGCGAATCCCCTCCCTTGTTCCCCGGCTTTTGCAGCCTCAATTGCTGCATTTACCGCCAATAGGTTGGATTGGTCTGCGATGTCGGATACAGTTGAGGTGATGTCCGCAATAACTCTGTTCTGCTCGGAAAGTTTTGCTACTGTGGCAGATATCAGCTTCATCTGCTTATCTATGTTCTCCATAGCCTCCTCTACTTTGTGAACGGAATCTCTTCCTTTATCGGCAGAATCTGATGCCTTCTGTGAGCTCTGAAGCAGTGACTGAGCTTTTTGATTTGATATTAAAGCCGTTTGCCTAACCTCCTCGATAGTAGTTGTAGTCTCAGAGACTGCTGTTGCCGTTTCGGCTGCTCCGGTACTAATTTGAGTGATTGTACTGAGGATGTCTGTCGTAGATTTGCTGATAATCTCAACTCCGGACTTAATCTCTTCGGAAATTTTTCTTAGCAGATAGAGCACCCATACTGCTAGAATTGTGGTTAGGGATATCAGTATGAACCCCAGAAGTTTTATCGAATCCGAGACCTTTTTCTCAATTCGCTTGTACTCCACCTCATTAACAGTAATTTTATGATCAACTATCTCCTCAAGTTTGAGGGTGTTTACCCTAATATTTTCATAAACAACCTGTTGCTCTTTAACAAGCAATGTTTTTGCCTCTTCCCTTTTGTTCTGTACAGTCAGTTCGAGCAATTTGTCATAACCGGCAAAGTATGTCATAAAATCTCTCTTTATGGTTAAAAAGAGATCGTGTTTAATGTTGCTTTCTATTAACAGGGAGTCAATGTAATCCAATCTGGAATAGATATCATTCTTCTTAGATTTAATCTGCTCTACCATCTCCTTTTCACTCTCAATGTGGATGTCGAAAAGATATTCGTGATGAAGGATTGTGAGCCTGTTACTGTTTGACCTTAACCCCTGAAGCGAGTATGAAATTTCATTAAGCCTTTTTGCCTCTTCATTCATCTCTGAAACCTTTGTCTGATTCTTCCTGGCAATCAGTGCAAAAGCAATAGCGGCGAGAATTACGATCGAGAAACCAAAGATCAGCCTGACTCTGGTTCTTATAAGAAGTCCCTTTTTCATAGTTTATTGTTCAATTATTATTTTTCTGTTTTGGGTTAATGCATCTCCATCCAAAAGGAGAGTTCCGTTAGAGCTTATCCCTTTTATAAACTCTCTCTGAAGTGAATTAAAATTCTCAGGAAATGAATCGCTTTTGAAGTTCTCCGATGAATCAAATCCATTTATACTATCTGCCAAAAGAGCATATTCAACACCATTCCCGGAAATAATTACTGCACTATTTATGTCGGATATTCCTATCTCTCTGTGTTCTAGAAATATCTGGATATTAACAGCAGAGTAGATCTCCCCTCTGATATTTAACAAGCCCGGAACAAATTCCGGAAGTCCGGGAATTGGAGCTATTGTCTTCACTCTCACGATCTCTTTGATCCACTTGTTTTCAATAGCATATAAGGTTTTGATAAGTTTAAACATAACGACATCTTCAATCTCAGTTCCAAATAGCTCTTTTTCAGGCCTTGCATTTACTATTGCTCTCTCTTTCAATATATTGCGGTTGCTCATTATTTGACCTCCTCAATAAGTTTATTTAATATATCTGCAAAGCGATCTCTGCTTAAACCACCTGTATGACTCATTACCTCATCCAATGAAATA
The DNA here is from genome assembly GCA_017848635.1 of Bacteroidales bacterium. GTDB lineage: Bacteria > Bacteroidota > Bacteroidia > Bacteroidales > UBA932 > JAFIHK01. The sequence goes on from JAFIHK010000096.1 coordinate 3,818, forward strand.
CCTCCGATAATATCCAAGGAGTTTTTAAAATGGTTGAGTGCAAGACTCTTATTACCCTCCTTCATATAGATATTGCCAGACATATAGTGAGCCATAAAGTTATTGTGGTTAATGTAAAGCGATCTCCTGAATGCCTCTTTTGCATCGGCTAACTGATCCTGCTCTACTAATAATGTTCCATAAAGATAGTAAATATCAGAATCTGCCCCTCCACGGGCAACTATTTTTTCTATGAGCTCAGCAGATCTTTTGTACTCTCCGTTATTTGCCAATTGCTCAGCCATTTTCTTTAGATCTATAATAGATTCTTCCTTTACGATATGCTCTTCAGATGTTTGAACTTTTATGGATTTTGATCGCTTTTTATGTTCAGGCTTTGATTTAGCAGGTGTTTCCTGAACTTTTTCCGTTTTTTGGGTTTCGTTCTTGTTGCATTTTCTGTAAAATATTCCATCCTCGAAATACTCTCTGCAAAAAATGGAAAAATACTCCTCATTAAGTTCAACCTGGCTGGTGATAAACCATCCGTTATCTTTAAGAGAGTCATGAAAAGAGCGGGCACATCTCTTGATTACAGAGGGAGATAGATACATCAGCACATTTCTGCATACAATCAAATCCCACTTGCGATCGCTGTCGGATGAAGCAGGAAAAGGATCTGTTGCAAGATTATGAGTTTTAAATCTTATGTACTGTTTAATATCTTCGGAGATCTTATATGAATTTCCGGATTTTGTAAAATATCTGGAGGTATATTCGTCCAGATGCTCTCTGAAAGACCATTCGGAGTAGACTCCCTTTTCCGCTTTTTCAATTGCAGATAGATTCACATCGGTGGCCAGGATCTCACATTTTTCGGGTTTAATCGATGGAAAGTTCTTAGCAATAAGCATTGCAATGGAGTATGCCTCCTCTCCTGAACTGCAACCTGCACTCCATATATGAATTTTTCTGCCGGGAGATGATTGGAGTAATTCCGGTATTATTTTGCCGATAACAAGAGCAATGAAGGGTTTCTCGCGGAAGAAGTAGGTTTCGCCAATGGTAAATATCGAGGAGAGGGCATTTTTATGTTCAATATCCAGTTGAGAGGCGGAGAGAATCACTTCAGTCAAATCTTCGTACGAGGGGTAGTTCAGTTTAGATGCGGCGATTTTCAGCAATCTTTCGATATCTCCCAGTCTGTGCTCTTTTATATGTAGCCCAAACTCCTCCTCCAGCTTTTCGGAAACATTTATAAGTATCGACCTATTTGACATCGCTCAGGAAACTGTTTATCTGCACACTCTCAGCATTAGTTAAAAGTGTATCGGAGTTATAGATAAAACATATCGAATCGTTGCCTGACATAAAATCTACCCGACTAATGCCGGATGTTATCTCCTGTGCAGATTTTACATCAGAAGAGAAGTCAACAGTAACCAACCCGATTACCTCATCGGCAATAACTGCTATATTATTATCTCCGCGTTTGACTATAATAAACAGATTGTCAACATTTATGTCAGCCGGAGGGAGTCCGAATCGGTTTCTCAGAGATATTAACGGAGTTGTAACTCCGTGAAAATTGAAGACTCCTTTCAACAGGCCGGTCGGATCATCGGAAGGGCTCACCTCTTGAGATTGTATTATTTTTGAAACAATTTCAATCGGAAATGCCAGGCTAAGGTCTTTAATTTTAAATAGTAACAGCTGTTTGTTATCGACCATGTTTTGTGACAATTTCCCATAAAGGTATAAAAAAGCCTGGAAAATTCTCCAGGCTTTCGAAAAAAATCAGAATCGTTTACGTGCAGTGTATTTGGTATGTAGAAGATGGTGCGATTTTTCGCTTAGAGGATGTCCTAGAAAATCACTGTAAATCTTTTGTACTTCCGGGTTTTGATGTGATTTTCTCAGAGACATTCCCGAATCTTCCGCATAAATTGCAGCGGCTCTTTTTGCTCTTATTTCGGGGTTCGTAGGAATGGGTTGCCCTCCCCCTCCAAGACACCCTCCCGGGCATGCCATAAATTCGATAAAGTGATAATTTGACTCACCTCGCGACACCCTCTCCATCACCTGATGAGCGTTTACAAG